>JAFAGE010000122.1 GCA_023423015.1 Bacteroidota bacterium | reverse complement strand
ACTGAATCACACATCAGGAATTGGCTACGCACAAATCGGTTCTCCCGAATTCACAGCTATCTACGCAAAAAACAACATCACTTCGTTCTTCGGTCAGGGTTCACCATCTCTTGCAGAAGATATGCAGAAGCTCGGATCGCTTCCGCTTCAACATCATCCTGGCGAACGGTTTACCTACGGGTTAAATACAGATGTGCTCGGCTATCTCGTCGAACTCGCATCCGGCATGACGCTCGATCAATTTTTCAGGAAGCGCATCTTCGAGCCACTTGGAATGAAAGACACCTATTTCTATCTTCCTCCGGATAAACAATCACGGCTGGTTACAACCTATTATGTTGACTCCACTGGTAAATTGAAAAAAATGCCACGTGAGTTTTACGACAATGGTACCATCGCCATCGAATATCCCCGGACGAATGGCACATATTACTCAGGGGGTGCAGGACTGTCGTCTACGATCTATGATTATGCAATTTTCCTGCAGATGTTGCTGAATGGCGGCATCTACGATGGAAAGCGGATCTTATCACCCCATACTGTGAGAATGATGATTACCAACCAGATTGGAGATATAGATTTCGGAGTAAACGATTTTGGTCTTGGATTCAACATTGTCACAAAAGAAGGCAGTGCACGATCGCCGATGCCCGAGGGCTCGTACGATTGGGGTGGAATTTATGCAACGAAATACTGGGTAGATCCAAAGAACAAAATGATAATGCTTTTCTATAAACAGGTTTGGGGCGACCCGGCCGGAGACGCAACAGAAAAATTTAAGGTGATGGCTTATGGCGCTCTCCAGGAATAATCAGTAGTCCATTAATTTCTGGACAGTTTCTGCGAGACGCTCGCGTGCAAGAAACTGATTCTCGAGCTCCTTATTATAAGGTACAGGCGTGTCGAGTGAAGCACAACGCATTACCGGCGCGTCTAATCTATCGAAGCAGTTTTCAGCAACCCATGCAGCAACATCTGCACCCACGCCTCCGGTTAGCGTGTCTTCGTGTAACACCAGCACTTTGCCGGTTCTGTTCACCGATTCAAAAATAGCTTCATAATCCAGCGGTGCAAGTGTTCTCAGGTCGAGTATATCGACAGAAACATCGCTATTGCTCATGGCGTAGTCAATTGCCCAGTGTACTCCCGCCCCGTATGTAATGATTGAAACGTCGCTACCTTCTTCTACCAGCCTTGCCTTACCAATCTCCACTTCATAATATTCCTGAGGCACTTCATCGCTTACCGATCTGTATAAAGCCTTATGCTCAAAAAACATAACCGGGTTTGGATCGTTTATCGAAGCTATCAGCAATCCTTTTGCATCGTAGGCTGTTGACGGATATACAACCTTCAACCCCGGAGTGTGTGTAAACCAGGCTTCATTGCTTTGCGAATGAAATGGTCCCGCTCCGAGTCCTGCACCGCATGGCATGCGTATTACCACATCAGCATTCTGTCCCCACCTATAATGAATCTTCGCCAGGTTGTTTACAATCTGCGTAAAACCAGAACTTACAAAATCCGCAAACTGCATTTCTACAACAGACTTAAAACCTTCGAGGCTCAAACCCAGGGCTGCCCCGATCACACCACTTTCACATAACGGTGTGTTACGTATGCGATCCTTTCCATATTTCTCCACAAAACCTTCTGTGATTTTAAATGCCCCACCATACTCGGCGATATCCTGACCCATGATGATCAGGTTTTCATTGGCATCCATACTCTGCGAAAGCCCTTCACTGATCGCATCGATGAAGCGCAATGCAGAATTATCACGAACAGCAGGTGAAGCACCTGGTGTAAACCGCGACAACGGTGCAAACACATCCTCCAATTCTTCGATTGCAGACGAAAGCATTGGAGGAGAATGAAAACCACTGTCAAGTTCATTCTCGATATAATTTCTGATTTCTTCGTGAATTGAGTTCTTCAGGGGGTCAGTAAGTACAGTAATTCCTTCAAGGTATTCTTCATAACGGAGCAGAGGATCTTTCTTGCCCCAGATTTCAAACAAATATTTTGGGATATACTTTACACCGCTCGCCTCCTCATGGCCTTTCATCCTGAATGTGGTGCATTCTACGAGATAAGGTTTTTGTTTCGCAATACAATATTCCCGTACCCCCTTAATAGTATCATAAACCGACAGAACATTATTCCCATCGATCTTTACTCCTTCCATTCCATAAGCTCTTGCCCGATCAACAATACTGGTACACCGATATTGCTCTTCAACAGGTGTGCTTAAGGCGTAGCCGTTGTTTTCTATAATGAATATAACGGGCAGGTCCCAAACGGCAGCGATGTTTAATGCTTCGTGAAAGTCGCCTTCACTGGTCCCGCCTTCGCCGGTAAAAACCGCGCATACCTTATTCTCCGATCTTAATTTGTGTGCGAGAGCTATGCCATCGGCAATGGATAACTGTGGTCCTAGATGTGAAATCATTCCACATATATGGTGTTCACGCGAGCCGAAATGAAAGCTGCGTTCCCGCCCTTTACTGAATCCATCAACAGAGCCAAGCCATTGTTTCAGAAGTTTACTCAGAGGAATCTGCCGTCCTGTAAAAACACCCAGGTTTCTATGTAGAGGAAGTATCCATTCGTCCGATTGTAATGCCAGCGTTACACCTGTGGCAATTGCTTCCTGTCCTATTCCACTAAACCATTTGCTGATCTTTCCCTGACGCAACAAAACCAGCATTCGTTCTTCAATGCTTCGCGAAAGTAGAATGCTCCTGTACAGATGAAGTAGCTGTTCATCGGTCAGATCCCTGCGGTCGAAGTTCATAAAATCAGTTCTGGGCCTGAAATTAGATTACTACGAGTTCATAAAATTCATCAGGAACAAGATATTTTTTTGCAAGCTCGCGCAGCTCCTCCGCTGATACGGTTTTGATCGTGTGAATTGCGTTGTAGAAATATTTTTCGTCGAGCTCATTAAGCACAAGATTTTTCCAGCGACTTAAAACCTGGAAAGGTCCATCCAGTTCGCCAAGAATGGAGCCAACCATGAAGTTTCTTGTCATTTTAAGTTCTTCCTCATCTACAGGCTCTTCACGCAAGTCTGCCATTTCGTTGTAGATTTCATTCACAGCAGATACGCTCACATCACGGCCTGCTTCAGTGCTTATCAGCCAGCCACTGGTATGGATGTGATTCATCAGATAACTATATATACCATATGTGTAGCCCTTATCCTCCCGGATATTCGCCATCAATCGTGATCCAAAAAATCCGCCGAAAAGATTGTTTAACACCATCACCTTCTGGAAATCCGGATGGTGCCTGTTGGGGAAGTCACGTGCTACACGGATTGCAGCCTGCACCCCTTGCGCATCGTTGATCCGAACGTGTTTTTTCTCGGCTGCAGGTTCAAGCTTGTAAACAATGCCTGCCGTAGCACCGCGGTGATTTTTCAAAGGCAATGTACCAAACGAGCTTTCAAGCAACGGTAAAATATTGTCTGGCAATTTTCCCGCAACGAATATCACGCAGTGACCCTTCCGGTAATATTTATCGTGAAACTGAACAATCTCGTCGCGCTCGAGTGATGCGTAATCGACGAGATTGCTATATCGCCCATACGGGTGATCCTCTCCAAATAAATAGGCATCAATTAGTCTTGAAGCAACGAATTCGCTCTTTTGCAGATTTACCTGCAATTTCTGCTGAGAAATCTGTTTGTAGATATCTAACTCATTTTGTGGAAAGACGCTATCCGAAATTATCTCGCTCACAACAGGAACCAGCTCGTGCACATGCCTGGAAAGGCAATGCAACACCACTTCTGATGTTTCATTGTAACAATGCCTGCTCAGATAGGATCCATAATATTCAAAATGTTCGTTCAGCTCGTATGCTGTACGCTTCGATGTCCCATTTTTTAACAGGTGATTGGTTGCTGCTGCCACTGTTTTTTTCTGTTCATAACAATTGCCAGCGAAAAATACCCAATCAATCATCATGGTGTCTTCAGTACCCATGTTGATCATATATACTTCCACACCATTCGACAATGTATGCACCTGGCATCGCGGGAGCTGAATATTAAAATCCACAGGATCCTTAATTGCAGGAGCTTCTGTTCTAACCAATCCTTCCCTTCTGGTTTCCGTTTGTATCATCAGTTTTCGCTATAGTAATAAAGTGTATTCGAATTGTTCACATCAAATATACGCTCGCTGTGTTCGCGGATATCTGTACCCGTTACCGCAAAATATTTTTCACGGTCGCTGTTAAACAGTGCGGCGTCGCCCAACAATTCATAAAATGCAAGGTTGTTGGCACGAGTCATCACACTCATATCTTCAAACGCAATTGCAGACTCGGTTTTGTTCTTCACTTTGTTGAGTTCCTTTTCAGAGATCTCTTCCGTTTTAAGCTTTTCCAATTCCTCATTAATAGCATTTTCAGCATCTTTCATATTCACTCCTTTCACCAATTTCCCTTCAATTGCAAGTAGCCCTTTATCAATAGTTCCGAATTGGTAACATTCGATGTTGCTGAATAGTTGTTTCTCCTTCACGAGGCGTTGGTATAATCGCGATGAGCTTCCCCCACCAAGAACCTCAGTGATCAGGTCAGCAACATAATACCCATGTTCGAGCCTGCTATCCATGTGCCAGCATTTATACAATGCATCAAGCGGCACATTTGCTTTTACTTCCAGTGTACGTGGTGTGTTCTGTTTTGGCTCCGGCTTTATGCTTCTGACATAACGCGTTCCACCAGGTATGTCGCCAAACCATTTTTCCACCAGAACTTTTATTTCTGCGGTTTTTACATTGCCCGCAACAACCAATATGGCATTAACGGGTGTGTAGTGTTTGAAAAAGAACTCCTGAACATCCAGCAATTTAGCCTGTTCGATGTGACTCAGTTCCTTACCTATGGTCATCCACTTGTAAGGATGTTCCTTATAAGCCATCTCACGCAATTTGAACCACACGTCGCCATAAGGCTTGTTGATATAATGTTCTTTGAATTCTTCGCTCACCACTTTACGCTGTACGTCGAGACTCTTTTCCGAAAAAGCAAGTGACATCATGCGATCGCTCTCGAGCCACAGAGCGGTCTCCACATTTTCGGCTGGCAGTTGAATATAGTAGTTGGTGACGTCGTTACTGGTGTATGCATTGTTTTCTCCACCAGCCATGTTTAATGGAGTTTCAAAATCAGGGATGTTAATACTTCCGCCAAACATGAGGTGTTCAAACAAGTGAGCAAAGCCGGTCTTTTCGGGATCTTCATCGCGCGCTCCAACATCATACATCACGTTTACAACTGCCATTGGAGTTGACTCATCTTCGTGAACGATTACGCGCAATCCGTTATCAAGAGTGAACCTGTTGAATTGTAACATAAGAACGGCAAATTTAGCCAAATTACTTCATAAGGTTCCTGACCCGGAGCGTCAGCACCAGCGGCTCGCCGTCACGATAAACGAGGATTTTAACTTTTTCCCCGGGATGCTGCATGAGATTCTTGTAGGTTTGAATATTCTGGCTGAAATCATTTTTAACAGCCATCACGATGTCTTCTGTTTTGAATCCGGCTTTCTCGGCAGGAGATCCTTTCATTACGTCGAGGATTTTTATAACACCATCTATATAGTACATGCCAAGACCAGTATACGAGTAATCGAACTGGTCGCGATAGCGGCTGTTGGGCATCAGATGAATATCGCGACGTTCATAATTTATGATCAGATTGAATCTACGCAATAAGTCATTTCCTATCAATCCGCCGAGATATGGATAGGATGTTATGTTATACTCGTCGTCGAATATATATGCAGGCACATTCCGAAAACGATAAGGGCCAAGCTTCACCTGCCTGATCACTCCCTGTTTCATCGGTGCCCTGCCTCCCAAACCTTCCGCCTGCGAATCATGCCATTTGCTTTTCGGACGCAGAAGGGCACTGTCTTCTACAAACTCGGAAGATAGCAGCAGACACATTCCTGCTCCGGTGTCGAAGTAAAACCGGCCATCTACCTCCACTTCATCCTTTACCATTGCCTGTGTGATAGGAATATTTGTCGTAATCGGCTTCAGCAGCCAACCACCTTTTGGGTATTTAAGGTTCCCTTTCGTCTGCACAACGATATACATGCTATCGTAGTTCACTTTAACGATGTACCGCGATAAAAAGCTGTACCCTACAATACCATCTATCTTTTCACCATACACGCTACTCAGCACGTCATAATCATTGATATGGAAATTCAAACTGTCAACAGTAAGCCCTGGAACATGTAACGAATGGTGGTAAGCAAAACGAACCTTCTTTATACCTGCAATACCTCGTATAGTACGGTCGCTTTCTTCGGAAGGGATTTTCAATCGCTCCACAGTTCCAGAATCCAGGGAAATCCCGCCACTTCCGGTATCCAGGATGAAGTTGAGCGAATCGGGGTAATTGCTCACTTTACCTTTAAAAGTGATTATACCCCCGGTGAGCATCTTAAAAGGAAATTTGGTAATGAACACCGATGCGGGCGGCACAAATTCTTCCTGCGCTTTAGCAGAAAATGCAATCAAGGTGAGGATAAGCAGGGTGGTTCTTAATAGCATGCAGGCGTATTCGACAACCTTAAGTTAAACCTTTTTGCAGGATGTTATTCAACCGCTGATGTAATGATGCTTTAGTATTTTTGCAGCAATTTCGAATGATGAACCTGGAAGATCTTTACCGAAAAGCCCTAAATTTTGAGTTCCTGAGCGAAGATGAAGGCGTGTTTTTGTTTGAAAATGCCCCCCTTACCGACCTGATGTACATTGCCGATCAGTTGCGAAGGAAGCAGGTTCCACATAGTAAGGTTACCTGGATTATCGACAGGAATGTAAATACCACCAACGTTTGTATCGCGAATTGCAAATTCTGCAACTTCTATCGCATTCCCGGGCATGCAGAAGCTTATATAACCGACATAGATACATATAAAAGAAAAATTGATGAAACCTTCAGATATGGCGGTGAACAGTTGCTGCTGCAGGGCGGTCATCACCCGGATCTCGGTTTGTCTTTTTACACCACATTGTTCCGCCAGCTGAAAGATCTTTACCCAACGCTTAAGTTGCATGCCCTCGGACCGCCTGAAGTGGCTCACATTACCAAGCTGGAAAAGTCTACCCATCACGAAGTTCTAAAAGCGTTGAAAGAGGCGGGACTTGACTCATTACCCGGCGCCGGAGCAGAAATACTCACCGACAGGGTGAGAAGGCTTATCTCAAAAGGTAAATGCGGCGCACAGGAATGGCTGGATATCATGCACGAAGCTCATAAGCTCAACCTGACCACATCGGCTACCATGATGTTTGGTCATGTTGAAACCATCCGTGAACGATTTGAGCACCTGGTGAAAATAAGGCACGTGCAGTCCCTCAAACCCGCAGAAGCCAAGGGGTTTCTCGCGTTTATTCCTTGGACGTTCCAGGACGTAGACACTCTTCTCGCGCGCATCCGGGGAGTACATAATCTCACTACTCCCGACGAATACATCCGGATGATCGCTATGAGCCGGATTATGTTGCCAAACGTCAAAAACATCCAGGCATCCTGGCTTACCGTAGGTAAACAAACGGCACAACTCTGCCTTCAGGCAGGAGCTAATGATTTCGGCAGTATTATGATCGAAGAAAATGTAGTTAGTGCAGCAGGTGCACCTCACCGGTTTACCTATAAAAGTATCCAGGAAGCAATCCGCGAAGCCGGCTTTGAGCCCCAACTACGTAATCAGCAGTACGAGTTCCGCGACTTACCCGAATTGATTGAGGAACAGGTGATTGATTATTGATAAGTTTTTGTCCAAAACCGCTCTCTACAACAATATCAAGGGCTTCAGAACAGTTATTAGAAGGATGAAATTTGCCCGTATCTCCTGATGGTTCGCATCGGCAGGTTGGGTTTTTTACAATATCCGCCGAAAACCCATGAATACCCCTTTCCGGAAACTGATCCGAATCGCAATTATCCTCATCTCGATAATCATTCTTTTCAACTTCTTTGGCTATTATCTGATCCGTACCAGGTCTGAAGAAAATGAAAAGATGACAGTGATGATCAACTTTGCTTCAAGGCAAAGAATGCTGAGCCAGACACTGGTGAAAGATGCTGTGTTGCTGCTCTCCATGGATCAGAACCCCCGCGAAAAAGCCAAAGCCAGGGAAGGACTTCGTCGCAATCTCATCGAATTTGAAAATAACGCCAAATACCTCAGGGGAAATCTTCACATCGAAAACATGCCGAAAATTTCGCCTGATCCGAAAGTTCAAAAATTGCTCGATGATCAGTGGGCATTTCTCCATAACCTGGTACAAACAGGCAACCAGATTGCCTCGGCAGATGCCGCTACACTCTCTTCGCATAGTGCCCGTTACATTGAGCAACTCGCATATAGTGAAGGCCGGCTTCAGCCATTGATGGATGAACTTTACCGGCAACTGGTATCTGACCTTGAGCAGATGTCGCGCGAAACTTCCACCATCAACACCAGTAAACTGGTTTCGTTGATAATCGCTCTCATCTTCCTGGGATTACTTGTGCTTGAGCCATTGTTTAAGTCGAATCAGCGAAACTTTCGCGAACTGCAGGAAGCAAGGAACCGACTGATCAAAGAACAAAAGTATCTTTCTTCAATTCTGAGTTCCCAGACGAACTACGTGATCAGAATCGACAGGCAGGGATATTTCACATACGCAAATGCTGAATTCCTGAAAACCTTTCGATATAGCGAAGATGAATTATTGCATGCGGCATTTCATACTACCCTTTATCCAAAGGATGCCATCAAGTGTCAGAAGGTGGCTGAAGCGAGCTGGAAAAATCCCGGCATTATTCAAAAGATCCTTGTTCGCAAACCGATAAACAGGAGCCCGGAATACCTATGGACAGAATGGGAATTCATCAGCCTTCAGGACGACAATGGCAACGTTTCAGAAATCCAGGGTATCGGTATTAATGTAACGGAAAAAATACTTGCCGAGCAATCGCAGAAGCAAGCTGAAAAAGCTTTGCTGGATAATGAAAGAAAGTTCCGCCTTCTTGCAGAACACTCCGAAGATATAATTTCAGAACACCTGATCGATGGTACCATCACTTACATTTCGCCATCGGTAGAAAAAGTGCTCGGTTACGAAAAGGAAAATGTTGTTGGCCGCCAGTTCCTCGACTATGTGCATCCTGATGATGTATGGCACTTCACAAGTTCAGGGCCTCTTGGAACACTGAACGTAGAGGACTCGATAACGCTGTGTTACCGCATGCAGAACAGGGAAGAAGATTACATCTGGCTTGAAAGTATTATAAAACCGGTAAGGCATAACGGTATTGTATCAAAGGTGATTGGTACTTCAAGAAACATCACCGAACGAAAGAAAGTTGAAGCAGAGCGTGAACAATTATTGGCAGAAATGAAACAATCGGAACAACTGCTCCGCACAGTGATCAATTCAACCCCAGACTGGATTTACATCAAAGACCTCGGTCATAGATATCTCCTGGTGAACCAGGCTTACGGAGACAGCCTCCGACGCTCTCCCCAAAGTTTTGTAGGTAAGAACGACATCGAAATTGGCTTCCCGGAAGAATTGGTTAAGGGAGATCCGCTAAAAGGTTTCAGAGGATATTGGAACGACGACAAGGAAGTAATTACCACCGGCAAATCGAAGTTCATCATGGAGGAACCTTCTCTTATCGACGGCAAGCCCCAGGTAATGAGTACAGTTAAAGTTCCGCTCATCGACGCTGAAGGTTTCGTATGGGGCGTATTGGGTTTCGTGCACAACATTACAGAGCTGAAGAAAACGGAAGAAAGCCTCAGGAAAAAAGACCAGTTACTGCAGGCCGTTGCTGAAGCCACACACCAACTCATTATTAACAACAACCTCGATGATGCGATTGGCGAAGCGATTCAATTGCTAGGTATCAAAATGAACGTGAACATAGTAAATGTGTATAAAAACTATGTGGACCCGGCCACAAAGAAGAGCTTCACCAGTCAGCTCGCTCACTGGGATAGTGCATCCGGCGAACTTTTCACCAATGATCCGAAAATTTTGAACGTGCCTTTGGCCGAACACACGGAAATAATTAAAACGCTGAGAAAGGAAGATATCTATTGCGCCAACACCTGCCAGGTGATGGAACCCGACATGCGGGAGTATCTGGAAAGTTTAAAAGTTAAATCGCTGTCTGCTATTCCGATTTTCACTTTGAATGAATTCTGGGGCTTTGTGGTGTTTTCCGACTGTGAAGCAGAAAGAGAATGGACAATTACCGAATTCTCAATCCTTCAGTCATTTGCTTCTACGCTCGCTGCAGCCATTGAAAGAAAGCAGATGGAACAGGAACTGGTACTTGCAAAAGATATCGCAGAAAAAGCAAGTACGACAAAGAGTGAGTTCATGGCGAATATGAGCCATGAGTTGCGCACACCAATGAATGGTATCATTGGCTTTACAGATCTCGTCTTAACAACAGATCTCCAGAAATCGCAGCGCGACTACCTCACGAATGTGAAGAAATCAGCCTACGGCCTGCTTGAGATTATCAACGACATTCTCGACTTCTCCAAGATCGAAGCCGGAAAACTGTTCATCGACTATACACCTGTTCGTCTTGATGAACTTGTAGAAGAAACTGTAGACATTCTAACCGTAAAGGCATTCGAGAAAAACCTCGAAATGATCTGCAACATCGATCCCACATTGCCTTCACAGTTTAATGGTGACCCCGTGAGAATCCGGCAGGTGTTGGTGAATTTATTAGGTAATGCTATCAAGTTTACACAACAGGGCGAGATTCTTGTTTCCGTAGTTCCGGCAGGAAAAATCTACAACAAGAGCAACAAGCAATATCTCGATATTGAAATATCTGTGAAAGACACCGGTATCGGTATTACGAAAGAAAAACTTGGAAAGATCTTTGAAAGTTTTACACAGGCCGACAATTCTACTACGCGCAAATTTGGTGGTACAGGCCTGGGATTAACTATATCACGCAGCCTGGCGGAATTGATGAACGGAAATCTTACCGTGCGCAGCGAGCCCGGAAGAGGAAGCACATTTACGTTGCATGTACCGTTGGAAGTAACAAACAAGCAACCCCAGATTTCTACCGAGTACCGTCCGCCACTGAAAAGAGTATTGGTGGTAGACGACAATGCAACGAACCGCACTGTGATACAAGACCTCTTGCAATATTTTGACATCCCATGCGAAGTTGCTTCAGGTTCTATGGAAGCCTTGATGATCATCGACAAGCTGAAGAAATCAGGAGATGCCCCCGACCTGATTATACTTGATCATCACATGCCGGGAATGGATGGGTTTGAACTGTCGCGCGAGATCAGGAAAAAAATTCCGAATGATGGCTCAGCGCAAATACTGATGTTATCATCCCTTGAGAAGAATACATACCAGAAGGAAGCAGATTCCCTGGGAATCTACCGCCTGCTTACGAAACCGGTAAAGATGTACGAGTTGTACAGCGTGCTTTGTTCAATGTTTGTGGAGACAAAACAACAGGAACAACCAGTATTAACGTCGCAGGCTATCCGGAAAATTGGCGATTCAAATCTGATCATGGTAGTAGAAGATGATCCGATAAATATGATGCTTATTTCGGAAGTGCTTTCTAAGATGGGATTCCAGGTGTTGAAGGCAGACAATGGTAAGAAAGCCATCGAAATTCTTCCGCAACATTATCCTGCATTGATTTTTATGGATGTGAATATGCCTGAAATGGACGGATACGCCACGACCAGGGTAATAAGGAAGATGGATGAACCGTGGTGCAGCTTGCCCGTAATTGCTCTTACTGCCGACGCAATGATAGGAGATAAAGAAAGGTGTATTGACGCCGGAATGGACGACTATGTATCGAAACCATTCAGAATTGAGGAAATCGAAGAAGTATTGAAGAGAAAGGTACTACCGTCGGCTTAAACAATGTCCTTGTC
>JAFAGE010000443.1 GCA_023423015.1 Bacteroidota bacterium | reverse complement strand
GCCTTTGATGAATACTTCGCTGATATTTTCTCCGGGATTTCTTTTGTAGACAAAGGTTACTTCGTTGAGTTTACCCACCAGTTTGTCCTGGTTCAAAACAGTCATTACCAGTGGAAACCGCCAACCTTCCGTAAAATTTGGCGAATCCTCGTCATTACTTCTATCTCTGATGAGGTATTTGGTGCAATAGTTGAAAATCTCCTGCGGGTCCTTCTGCACCGGACCTTGAAATAATGCCATAACGATTGGATTTAAATGAGGTTGAAGAAAGCGGAGATCACACCTCACTATGGCATGTGAGACAAATAAGATATGTGTTGAATAGCACTATTCATGAGGATGAGTTTGGCCGTGAAGCATCACGTTTTCAAGGAGGGGAGTGAAGTGGAGTTGCTCTTATAAATATGAATTAATTTTTCGTGAAAACCAAAATTTATTTCGGGAGATGGGGATACATCCATCGAAAAGACTGCTAAGAAATGAAAGTGTATGTGGACTTTTTGTACTGCATTGCGAAAAAACACAGGGCTCAACTTTTCTTGCCGGTATTCACGGGATATATCAACCAATTCTATAACTTAGGCGTATCATTCATTTTTAATTAATTGCTGTATATGAAAAAGATCTTCCTGGCAATGCTGCTCCTTGCGTCTGTAAGCCTTTATGCAGGCGATCCGATAAAAGTTACCGGATTTGTAGGCGACGACCACTGCGGCGCCAAAAGCGGCCCTGAACATGCCGACTGCGCCAGAGCGTGTGTAAAAGGCGGCAAGAAACCCGTGTTGGTAGTTGGTAAAAAAGTGTATTCAATAAGCAATCCTGAGAAACTGAAGGATTTCGTTGGTGAAAAAGTTGATGTATCCGGTGAAGTTGAGGGCGATGAAATCACCATCGAGAAAGTAAGCAAGGCTGCATAGTCAACTCTGAGTATTAAAACTTTTTAAAGTACACTCAACATGTTCATGTTAGTGTACTTTTTTTTTATGTGATAACAAGAAAATCTTCGGAGCCGACATAGATCCGCCGGATCTTACATTTATTAAGATCCGGTGCGGTTACTTCGTTTTCAACTGTTGTTGATATCGAATCTTCCAACACCATGTCATTTTTCGTACATCCCACAAAGAAGAACACAGCGAAAACGATGGCCAGTATCGCGAGGTTTGATGAAAACTTCATTTGATAAGGTTTATGTGTAAGAATCTACAAGGAGATAGTGGACTTCAGCTTCGGGTCTTTTAGGGGATCGTGAACTTAGAAGAACTGGTAAAATAGGAAAATACCCGAATTTCTCAGATTAAAATTCCGGTCACATTTATTAAGGATAGGTGCAATGTGGATAGTTCCTTACAGATGTTTGTAAATTGAAGGATATTCACGATCTGTGCGTTGAAACATTTTTTAACCGATTATTTTAATTCAGGCACATCCATAATAACTTGAAATGGGTCTTCATCCGTCTATTGTGTTCATTGCAGGACTAGTGATCATCATTCTGGGGGCTGAATTTGTTTTGCGTGGGGCATCGCGTGTAGCTGCAAGACTCGGTATCAGGCCAATCGTAATAGGTCTTACCGTTGTATCCATCGGCACGAGTATGCCCGAACTTGCTGTGGGCATTACTGCTGCTGCGGAGAACAGAAGTACTCTCGCAGTTGGCAATATTGCCGGAACAAATATCCTGAACATCCTTTTTATACTTGGATTAAGTGCTGCATTAAGGCCACTGAAGTTGCAGCAACTCAGTATCCGCTTCGATGTGCCGGTAATGATTGCCTCGGCCGTCGTTTTGTTCATCATGGCTTACGACGGAACATTAAGCAGGTATGAGGGTATATTCCTGGTTGCAGCATCTGTAGCCTACACCATTTCACTTGTACGCATCAGCAGGAATGAAAGTGCAAAACTCCGGCAGGAATACGCGGAAGAATTCAGTCCAAAGGTTTTACTGAAAGAGAAAAACAACGTGCTTTCCTGGTTAGGCAACTTAACACTGCTCATAACGGGCTTGGGCTTATCGGTATTGGGAGCCGATCTGCTTGTGGCCGGTGCTGTAAAAATTGCCCAGGATATGGGAGTATCTGATGCAATTATTGGCTTAACAATCGTGGCTGTTGGCACATCTGCACCCGAACTCGCCACCACTGTTGTTGCAACGATAAAAAATGATCGCGACGTTGCGATTGGGAACCTGATTGGAAGCAGCATAACCAATATTCTCTTCATTCTTGGCGTAACGTGCGTGGTTGCACCCCGTGGAGTGGATGTAAGCAGAGATGTGCTGTGGCTGGACTTGCCGTTAGCGGCCGCGGTTGCAATAGTGTGCTACCCCATTTTCCGCAGCGATCAGATGGTAACGAGGCGGGAAGGAATTGCTTTTGTGATTACCTACCTGCTTTACATGGCTTTCCTACTGTACAGGGCCTGAAAGTAAATCCGGATTTCTTTGGCGGAAACGGACGGTCGTAACGCAAGCATAACTGATAATATTAGAAAATATGAGTCTATGGAAAAAGTACTTGTAACCACCGATTTATCTGAGAATTCCCTTGCGGGTTTACGGTTCGCCATACAGCTGGCAACCCAGCGAAACCTGCAGTTGATATTTTTTCATGTCAATGATCTCTGGGAAGAAAATGCATTCCGAAATCCGGAGCAGGTTAGCATGATAAAACAGGAAAAAATACGAGTACAGCGCGAGCTTGAAGCGTTTGTTGAGTCTGCTTATCAATCGATGCAGGCAGACGCTGGCCCGTATCAATGTGTGTGCTACTATGATCTCGGTATCATAAATAGCATTCTTTGCTACGCACGGAATAATGACATTCATTTCATTTGTATCAGCACGCACGGAGCCGGAAATGTACTGAAACTGCTTGGGTCAAATACCAGCGAACTGATCAGTGAATCCGAGATCCCTGTATTGTGTATACCCAAATCATACCAGGCAAAGCCGGTCGAATCGGTGATGTTTGCATGTGATATGACTGATCATGAAAAAGAGCTGGAAACCGTCGTAGCGTTTGCGAAGCCCATATCGGCAAGCGTTCAGGTTCTGCACATCGTTGAGCCGGATAAATCAGGCAAGGATCACAAGGCAACGGAATCAGCGATACAGGAAAAATTTGGTGACAGAGTTTCTCTTGTAATTGAAAGCGGCCGTTCGGATAGAAAGCTCGCCGAAACTGTTGATGAAGCAATTGAAAAATATTCACCATCGCTGCTGGTGATGTTTACCAATCAGAAGCGCAACCTGCTGGAGATGCTCTTCGCTCCCAGCCAGGCCGAAAAATATTCATTCCGTACTAAAATTCCTTTGCTTACCTACACTAAAGCATAGTGATATTCATAAATTCTGATATCTTGAACGGATAAGATTATACAGACGCAACTAATCCAGGTTGCTTCGGAAATAAGTATTCAGTTATGGCTCAAAAAGTATTGGTTACCGCTGGTGCATCCGGCATCGGCCTCGAAATGATTAAAGCTTTTACTGCATCGGGAGCAAAAGTATTTACCTGTGACATCAACGAACACGCTTTACAAAAACTGGAACAGGAGGTTCCCGGTGTTAAGTTCGTCAAATGCGACGTGTCTAAGCTCAAAGAGGTGGAAGCAATGGTTAATGTTGCTGCAGAAACGCTGGGAGGGCTTGACGTTCTGGTAAACAATGTTGGCATTGCCGGGCCGACAGCTCCTGTTGAAGAAACGGACCCTGCCGAATGGGAGCAGGTGATGCAGGTAGACCTTAATGGTACTTTTTATGTTACGCGCTCAGCAATTCCCCACCTGAAAAAATCATCTGCCGGAGTCATTATCAACATGTCTTCCATTGCGGGCCGTTTCGGATATGCGAACAGAAGTCCGTATGCAACTGCAAAATGGGGGATTATCGGATTCACGAAGACACTTTCAATAGAACTGGGCCAGTGGCGTATCCGTGTTAATGCGATTCTGCCCGGCCCGGTAGAAGGACCGAGGATTGACCAGGTGTTTGAAGGAAGAGCCAGGATCAACGGGACTACAGTTGAGAAAGAAAGAGAACATGCGATGTCGATTCAATCGATACAATCGCTCGTTGATCCGAAAGACATTGCAGCGCTGGCTTTATTCCTTGCATCGGAAAATGCAAAAATGATTTCAGGCCAGATGTTCCCGATAGATGGCGATGCGCAACGGGCTTCGTGATCGAAGATCTTCCAGGGTGGCACAGGTAAAACATTGCGGCAGTTCCGTGATCTTGTACTATGTTTGAATTTATGGTAAGACGATTTTTTTTGATAGCCTTTTTGTTACAGGGCATAAGTGGTTTTAGCCAATCTACGTTCCTTCAACCCGAATATTGGAGGAAGCAAGCTCTCAAAGATGTTTTGCCGCATTGGACAAATAAGGCTGTTGACCCGGCCAATGGAATGTTTTACACCAATCTCGACAGGGAATGGAAGCAGTTCGGCAGTTTTGATCAGTCGCCCGCAATGATTGCCCGTCACCTGTTTGGTTATTCTGCCGGTTTTCTCATGAGTGGCGATACTGCTCTCCTTAACCGCGGAAGGCAACTCTTCTCATATCTTCAAAAACATGCGTGGGATAAAAAACATGGAGGCTGGTACGACCTGCTGGATCGGCACGGTAAACCGGTAAAAGAAACAAAAACAACCTTCAACCAGGTGTATTGTATCACCGGGCTTACCATGTACTATTTCGTTACACGTGATCCGTCGGTGCTGAAAACGATCGAACGTGCAAATGAGTTGCTTGAGACGAAAGTGTGGGATCAGCACAAGGGCGGGTATTTTGATGTGATGAAACGCGATTGGCGCGTGGATGTACCGAACAAATCTTTCAGTTCCGTTATAACACCGGTTTCCGGCTACCTGTTTTACCTGCACCTGGCCACGCGCGATAAAAAATATGTGGAGCAGATCGAGCGTATCATGAAGGTGGTTGACGATAAAATGAAGGATCCGAAAACAGGATGGATACTTGAATCATTCGACGCAAGCTGGAAATACATTTATCCTGCGGGAGGAATTCACGAAATCAATATCGGGCACAACATCGAAACGGCATGGATGTATCTGCGTTTGTACCTCCTTACTAAAAATGAGTCGCATCTTCAATCTGCGAAAAAATTATGGGATATATCCGAGCGCTATGGCTTTGATGCATCCACGGGTTGCTGGTTTGCAACCGTGTCTAAAACAGATCCCACACAGCACCCCGACCTTTCATATTGGTGGATACAAGCCTACGGAAATATGGTGAACCTGATATGGTATCACCTGGAGGGAGACAGCAGCATTCTGCAAAAATTTGAGAAAGGCGCGGAATTCTGGGATACTTATTTTATCGACAAAGAACACGGTGATGCATACCAGGGAGTGAGCACGAAAGGAGAAAAGGCCGATCCTGTAAAAGCGAATTTATATAAGGCATCGTACCACAACCTGGAAAATTCGCTTTTATGCTATATGTATATTAGCCTTTGGATAGAGAACAAACAACCCCAATTGTTTTTTGCCGAGGGAGCAAACATAGCACCACAAACTTCCAGCCCGATAGAACAGTGACCGCTTCCGGCTTTCTGCAGTCCGGTTACAATCAGTTTTCGTTCTTTGAGAATAATTCGGTAAATTAATTTTCGTAATACCAACGGTAGTTAACACTTCCTGAAAGGATATTCCACAGCCAGGCTCATCTTCACACTTGTTTATTTATCACCCTTAAACTATTTGCGATGCGATCAATCCACCTCGTTTCGTTGATTTTTTTTGCGGCCTGTAACAATAGCAATCCAACGGCTGAACCCGCAACTCCGGCAGATGTAATGACAGCAAATGCGCCTGCGGAATCTGCATTTTCAAACGGCGACAACTCCGAATTGGTTGGTGAATGGGAATTGGTTGGGTTTATTGGAGATACGAACGATAACCTGCAGCTTGATGAAGAGGAAAGAAAAAACCTGAAAAAACCCAGCATTAAGGATTACATGACATTCAACCGCGACGGCAGCGGCTACTTTACGGTAGCCAAAATGGAAGGACGATACGACGCCAAACCGAATGATAAGGGCCAGAAAGTGCTTGTCTGGTACGACGTGGCGAATGGCAGGCATCGCATCGGAACACTGGTGTTTGCTTCTAAAGATGAATTGCATATCAAAGAGCCGGGAGGAAATGGCCTGTTTCTCTGGAAGAAGGTTTAAGAGAGAACCGAGCAAACAGAGACGAGATGAAGCGTGTCCGTGAAAATGTATAGCCAGGTTAAACCCTCATTTATGATACGCTTTCTATTGTGCATCTTGTTGCTCACCGTATTTGGAGATACGTGCATCAGCCAATCTGCAACAGTTAAAAAGAAACCGGAAACGCGGGAAGAATACCTGAAAAAAAGCAGAAGTCAGCGCACAGGAGCCTTTATCCTTCTGGGAGCAGGTGTACTGGCAATTGCGGCGGTTTCAAATGGCAATTCGGATTTCGGAACCACCGGCGTCGCTGCAGTTGCAGGAGGTGCGGCAATCCTGGGGAGTGTTCCATTGTTCCTGGCTGCGGGCCGAAATAAACGAAAAGGTATGGCCATGCAGGCCGCGATCTTAATTGAGCCCCCACCCTTCACTGCGCAGTACATACGCCAATTTACTTCTCCGGCATTAACGCTGAAAATCAAACTGGCTTCCCGGAAGCGTTTGTT
>JAFAGE010000432.1 GCA_023423015.1 Bacteroidota bacterium | reverse complement strand
ACATCCTTCGCTTATCCTTCGCTTTGGGTTCGGTACTGGTTCGCTTTTAAGCGGAAGAAAAGCGCAGTGAAAGCGGGCAGAGGATGGAGGCTGAAGGGCGAAGAGAAGGGCGGAGAGTGAAGGGCAGAAGGCTCTAAGTTTGTCACACTTTTTAAAAAGTGGTGTCAAATTAGAAACTACACACCATGATACACTCACTGCACAGAAAAACAGCCTTAATCGTAGGCGGCACCAGCGGAATCGGCAGAGCCACAGCGCAGCAACTGCTTGAACTTGGCGCAGGCGTTACCATTATGGGTAAAGACCACATGAATCTTGAACGCGCATTGGATGATCTGCGCAAAAGCGGTAATGTTTCCGGATACCAGCTGGATATTACCAGCGATGCAGAAGTTGACACGTTCATCGGAAAGCTGGATGGAATGTTCGACTCAATCGACTACCTCGTAAACGCCTCGGGAGTATTTGGTCCCAAGTCTTTTCTTGATCATACGAGAGCAGACTTCGAAAAATACCTGGCGCTGAACCGCGGATTCTTTTTCCTAACCCAGGCAATCGCGAAAAAGATGATCGCGAATGGTGGTGGATCAATAGTAAACGTAGGCTCCATGTGGGCTAAGCAGAGTGTAAAAGCCACGCCGTCATCGGCGTATTCCATGCAGAAGGCAGGATTACATTCACTCACCCAGCACCTTGCCATGGAATTGGCAACTCACAATATCCGTGTAAATGCCGTGTCGCCTGCAGTTGTTGAAACGCCGGTATACGACAAAGTATTTGGAGGAAGGAGCGAGGCATCTGAGGCGCTAAAGAGCTTCAACGCATTTCAGCCGATCGGAAGAAATGGAAAGGCAAAAGACGTTGCGAACGTAATAGTATTTTTGTTGTCCGACGAAGCTTCATGGGTAACAGGCGCCAATTGGGATGTTGATGGAGGCGTAATGGCTGGCAGAAATTAATTCGTGTATGTAATTGCAAATAATATGAGCCCTTTTGCAAAGTATTATGATCACACAGCCGACAACCTGCTTGTTCGCAATGCCCAGGAGGGATCGAGAGAGGCACTGGCAACGCTGATCAAAAAACATCAACACTTCCTGTACAACGTAGCAAAAACTCTTGTAAAAGATTCGGATGAGGCAGCGGATCTCACACAGGAGGTGTTGATAAAAATGATCACCAGGCTTACCGATTTCAGAACGGAAAGCACTTTCACAACATGGCTATACAGGATTATGGTCAATCATTTCCTGAATGAAACAAAAAAAACGCAACACAGGAAAGTAGCTTCCTTTTCTATCCTGGGCGAATTCATATCGAAACAGTACAACGATGATGATTTCACCACATTGCAACAAGAGCAGCACAGGCAGGAGATCAACGAACTAAGGAATAATTGTATGAGAAGCATGCTGATGTGCCTTGATAAACAGCAGCGTGTGATTTTTACTCTTGGTGCGATATTCAACCTTCGGTCGACAATTGCAGCAAACCTGGTTGGAATTACCAGTGCCAATTTCAGGCAGCAGCTATCGCGAGCAAAATACGACCTCTTTCAATTTATGAACAACAGGTGCGGGCTTATAAATCCTGAAAATCCGTGCCGGTGTTCGAAGAAAACAAAAGGATTGATGAAAGAAGGAAAACTGAATGTCGGAACGGGGGTCTTCGATGTTAACTTTCAAAAGTCCATCAACTCTATAGTTAGTGAGAATAACCGTAAGCTTGATGAGTTGATGGAAGGACGTTACATCTCATTATTCAGAAGTATGAATTGCGAAGATTTCCAGCGCAGCCAGGAGATAATGGATAACATCCTACTTGACCCCGATGTGAAATCTATTTTCCAATTAAATTAAACTTTTCGCAGTGACTCGGAAATGTCGGCAAACGGTAAACCGCAATATGAGCACGGGAAATGGAGAGCGGAGAATGGTGAACGGTGAAATAATCATTCTATAATATACTTCGCCTTCCGTCTCACCCTTCAACGGATTTGTTCCCTATGCCTTCCTGAATTCGGCAAAACAATACCTCGTTTAGGCTAAATCCATCCAAATGCCTCCAGTGAACTTTGTTTCAAATAAAAAATCATGAAAAGAAAACTAGGAATTAACGGACCGCTGGTTTCGGCAATCGGTTTAGGATGTATGGGCATGTCGGGCGCATACGGTCAGAACAATGAAGCGGAGTCGATCGCAACAATAGAAAGAGCGCTCGAACTTGGACACAATTTCCTTGATACGGCCGACTACTACCTTGCTGGTCATAATGAAATGCTTATTGGCCGCGCTATTTCGGGGAAAAGAGACAAAGCTTTTCTTTCGGTAAAAACCGGGATGATGGTGTCGCCGTTAGGATATGGTCCCGTAATTGGTCATCCTAACTACCTACGCAATGCAGTCATGCATAGCTTGCAGCGGCTTAGAACCGACCACATTGATTTGTATACACTCGGACGGGTAGATCCAAACGTGCCCATTGAAGAATCTGTCGGTGCTTTGTCGGAGCTTGTTGCTAAAGGCGTAATTCGCTACATCGGGCTTTCCGAAGCATCGGTGGTAAGCATACGTAAAGCTGCCAGCATCCACCCCATTACTGCATTGCAGATAGAGTATTCCCTTTGGACCCGCGACATTGAGGCTGAAGTGTTGCCAACAATTCGCGAACTTGGTATTGGTCTTGTTGCATATTCACCTTTGAGCCGCGGCTTTCTAAGCGGTGAGTTTAGGAAGCCAGAGGATGTGAACGACAACCGCAAACTTATGCCACGATTCCAGGGTGAAAACTTCTATAAAAATCTTGAATTTGTTGAAAGGGTAAAAACATTAGCTGATCAAAAAGGTTGCACTCCATCGCAATTGGCAATTGCATGGGTGTTAGCTCAGGGCGATGACATCATTACCATTCCTGGTACCAAACGTATAAAATACCTGGAAGAAAATATTGCTTCAGAAAAAGTGCAGCTCACCAAAGAAGATCTGCACAATATAGAAGCTATTTTGCCTGCAGGAATTGTGTCGGGCCAGCGTTATCCCGAAATTTTTATGAGTGCTCTAAATAGATAATAAGTGAACATGAAAAGAAGAGAAAACACACCGCATAAG
>JAFAGE010000323.1 GCA_023423015.1 Bacteroidota bacterium | reverse complement strand
TTTACGGCCTTTGTACCTACACCGTTCAAACCAACAGACTTTTGAAATGCCTTGCTGTCGTACTTGGCGCCGGTGTTTATCTTGCTCACCACGTCTACTACCTTGCCCAGGGGAATACCACGGCCATAGTCGCGAACTACCACAGAGTTCTTATCGATAGTGATTTCGATGGTCTTACCGTAACCCATCGTATGTTCGTCGATACAATTGTCGACTACTTCTTTAAGGAGAACGTAGATGCCGTCGTCGGGACTGGAGCCATCACCGAGCTTCCCGATGTACATACCTGGGCGGAGCCGGATATGTTCGCGCCAATCGAGGGATTTTATGCTTTCTTCGGTATAATCGAATAATTGTTGTTTTTCTGCCATGGGAAATTGGGGGTTAGTAAGAATGCCCGCGCAAAGATAAGCGTCCGGGAGGCATACGGCAATCGGTCATCTCAGCTGCTTTGCATTTAGTAAATACGTAATAAGTTGATAATCAATCGGCACAATTTCCTCTGAATTTTACCTTTTTTCCCCGGGCCCGAACACCAGATTTGTCCTACATTTGAGGTAAGCCGCACGGCTAACCTTAAATTCTACCTACCTAACCCGTATTTTCTTCTTTTTGCCACCCATTAAGTTCTGAGGTTTATAGCCCATTAGGTTCGAGGTTAAAAAAATCTTCGTTTAACATTTAAAGAAGGACTTTGTATGTATTCTTATGCGCTACTGGAAACAGGCTGTTATTATTTAATTCAGGAGAAGGAAGAATCGCCGATACAATTGATTCAGGTGACCATGGAAACAGACCATTGTGCATTCGTTACGTTGTATGGTGATGAGGAACTGTTGAACTGGAGAAAGAAGTCAGACCCCATATTCGACATTATAGAATTGCTAAGCGACGACGCCATCAAGGAGTGGCAAACGCTCTACAACAAAGACGCTTACAACTATGAGGAAGAAGACGACGACTGATCTGGTTTAATTAACAGTTTATACATAAAAATCTGGTGCAAATTTGCGTTAACCCCGCAATAGAGGCATGCTATATACGTACGACAGATACCGCAATGTGAAGAAAGTGATCATGGTTCTTTTCGGTATCTTAACCGTACTTCCGCTGGCCCCGATGATCAACAGGTACATTCCCCCGGTGATGGTCGGGACATGGAACTGCGACCTTATCATTTCTGTATTGCTGGCAGGCCTCTTCACCTTCGTGGTCATTCGCATCTTTCACTTCCTCGTTATACCGGTGCTCGTCATTTTTGTTGCTGTGATCCTCTACAATTCATTGGCTAATGGTAAAGGCTTTGGCACATTGATCAACGACTACCAGGTGATGGTTAAAAGCAACTGGGGCAAAAAGGAACAGAAGGAGAGGGACCTGATTGTGATGCCTTCCTTTTTTGATGGCCCACTTGGCCGCACCGTTAAAGCCATTGAAAGTAAAATCGACTACCGCGATTCGGTGGTGCGGAACTTTGCTGTGACCAGCTCGCTGAAGCATTTCGACGAGTACCACGCCAAGTTCGGACCGATCGTGCGCGCGTTTTCGTTATTCAAGGAAGTGAACAGCAACTTCAGGTACGTGGCAGATTCGCAGCGCGACGAGTACTTTGCTACCCCCCGCGAAACAATCCTGAATGGTATGGGTGGCGACTGCGACGATCATTCTTTGCTGATGGTTTCGGCACTGAAGGCTATCGGTGTGCACTCACGCATGGTGCTTACAGAGGGCCATCTATACCCTGAACTGTTTTGTGGAGATGAGAAGAATTTTGAGAAGATCAATACGGCTATTATGACCTTATTCAGCAGTGAAGTGAAGGGAAATATTTACTTCCATGAAGAGAATGGGTCGTATTGGCTAAACCTCGATTACTCCGCCCGCCACCCCGGAGGGCCTTATGTAAGCGATAAGGCGTTTGCTATTATTACTCCCTGATTGGAATCGTGATATGGAAGTGAGCGGTGAAAGGTGAGCGGTGAGAAAGAGTACATCGCTCTCCGCCCTCTAAGCTCCGCCCTTATCTCGCCGGCCTAAGCGAATTCCTTTTATAAAGCAGGTATCCAACAGAGGCGATGAGAATTGCCACCAGGGTAGAGAAGTAATAGATTAAATAGCTGTCTTCAGTTTCGGCGGTTTCTATGAAATAGTCGAACACGTAGATTACGATGAATGTGGCATATTCGAATAACACGGCCCCGTACACAAACATCCGCGCGTTCTGGCGGTTCGATGGTTCAAGGGTTTGCATATATCGCACAATCTCTACCAGCACAACTACCAGTACTACTGCAATGCCGGCACCCAGGGAATATTTCAACGCCTCATAGATAAAGCCGTCCATAGCAACGCCAATTGCTTCAAGGCAAACAATGCCCGCTGCTGCAAACGGGATGAATTTTCGAATAGGCTTAGATGACGAAGTGGTGTATAGAATTCCAAGAATAACGGGAATATCAATAAGGTTGTAACCTACGCCCACGTAGTAACAGGTGGATACCGAAAAACCTGGAATAACGTCGCAAAGATTTACAAGTCCCCCGATACCCCAGTACACCGCAAACAGCATAAAGAAGGAATCTCTCCAAAGCTTCTTAAATAAAACAAGAAGCAGCGGTACGAAGTACGACACAACTGCGGCAACCGAGACAATATCGAAAAATTGAAATTTCACGGGTATAGTAGTTTACCCTTATAAAGCGTTTATCCTTTGCTTATTATTGCTGACTGGAAATTAATCAGGTATTAGTACCTCTTTCTCGTTTTGCATAAAATACGATGCGGGCGGGAAAAACTTCCCATAGGCATAAATGTTAGTATCATGCGCAGGTTCACACCTTTTCTGACTATCTGTCTGATTACAATGGAGTCGTCAGCACAACAGGTGCAATTGCTTCATGAGGGCTCAGGCATTTCTATACGCGGCTTATCTGTAGTCAAGAACGATGTAGTGTGGGTAAGCGGAAATAAAGGAACCGTGGGGCGATCATTGGATGGTGGAACATCGTGGCAATGGATGACTGTGCCAGGATACGAGAACCGCGACTTTCGTGATGTGGAGGCATTCGACGCGAGCACAGCCGTTATCATGGCAGTTGGTGAGCCTGCCATAATACTGCAAACGGTTGATGGAGGTAAACGATGGAAGGCCGTATACACGAACGATACCCCCGGGATGTTTCTGGATGCCATGGAATTCTGGAATGGGCAGAGTGGGATAGTACTCGGCGACCCGGTCGGCGGTAAGTTTTTTGTGGCCCGCACTTTCGACGGCGGATCCAACTGGCGGGCCATCGCACCGGAGAATGCACCGGCTGCCGACAGTGGTGAAGCATGTTTTGCGGCCAGTGGCACCAACGTTCGCGCTCTTGCCCGCGATGAAGCCTGCTTTATTTCGGGCGGCAGCAAATCGCGTTTTTTCAAAAGAGACAAATCGAATGCAATGCCAATCGTACAAGGGTCGGAGACTGCAGGAGCAAATTCAATAGCGGTGTGGTACCGTGGCAGAAGCAGGTCGATTGTTGTGGCAGTTGGTGGCGACTTTGCGAAAGATAGTTCCACGGAGAACACTGCCTGTATTTCATTTGATGAAGGAGAAAATTGGGAGCTGGCCGCAAGCCCGCCATCAGGATACAGAAGCTGCGTGGAATTTATTACCAGGAAACGGCTGGTAACCTGTGGCCTCAACGGCGTTGATGTGTCGGAAGACCAGGGACGTACCTGGCGCAGGATATCCGACACCGGATTTCATGTGTGCAGGAAATCGTCCAAAGGAAAAGTAGTATTTCTTGCCGGCAGTGATGGCAGAATTGCCCGCCTGGCCTGGTAAAGCAGAAGCAAGCGGTATCACTTGTCAATTGTTTTGTTACATTAGCTTCAAATATCACAGCATGATCTCATCTAAAATTGAAGCTGCTCTCAACAGGCAGATAGACCTGGAAGGATTTTCGTCGATGTATTACCTGGCAATGGCATCCTGGTGCGAAGTAAAAGGATATAATGGCATTGCTAAGTTTCTGTACCATCATTCCGACGAAGAACGCATGCACATGCTGAAGCTGTTCAAGTATATCAACGATCGTGGTGGCCATGCCGTGGTTCCGGGACTTGATGCACCACCCAGGCAATACACATCGATTCACGAAATCTTTGAAACGGTGTTGTCGCACGAAATCAAAGTATCGAATGAAATCAATGCGCTGGTCGAACTTTGTATCGGTGAGAAAGACTACACCACTCACAACTTCCTTCAGTGGTATGTGGCCGAGCAGATCGAAGAAGAAACACTTGCCCGGAATATTCTGGATAAACTCAAACTTATTGGCGACGACAAAGGGGGTATGTACCTTTTTGATCGCGACCTCGAAGGATTATCCGTTGCCACCCACGGCGGTGGTGGCGGCAAAGGAGGCCACGGGCATTAAAACAGAAATGGCTGGTAAAATCTACCAGCCATTTTCTTTATTGCTAAGGTTAGTTTCCTAATTAAGACTGCGGAAATCCACCGGCACCAGCTTACTCACGCCTGGCTCCTGCATGGTTACGCCATATATCACATCAACGGCATTCATCGTCATCTTGTTGTGTGTTACAATGATGAACTGGCTTTCTTCACTGAACTTCCTGATCATGTGTGTGAACTTACCCACGTTCGCATCGTCGAGCGGTGCATCCACCTCGTCGAGAATACAGAACGGCGCCGGTTTGATGAGGTAGATCGAAAACAGCAAAGCTGTTGCGGTAAGAGTCTTTTCTCCTCCGCTTAACTGGGTAATCGACGAAGGGCGTTTGCCTTTTGGTTTTGCAACGATGTCAATACCTGTTTCAGCAAGGTTTTCCGGATTCTCAAGTATAAGGTCGGCTGTATCGTCTTCCGTAAACAATGCCTTGAATACTTTGCGGAAGTTTTCACGAACAAGATTGAAAGTATCCAGGAACTGCTGGTTTGCCGTTGCTTCTACTTCTTCGATGGTTTGTAACAGGCTTTGTTTTGCCGTAACAAGGTCATTCTTCTGTTCCAGGATAAATTCGTAACGCTTCTTCATTTCCTGGAATGCTTCAATAGCGGTGGGGTTCACCTCTCCCAGGTTTTCGAGGCGCTTTTTCATCCTGTCGCTTT
>JAFAGE010000321.1 GCA_023423015.1 Bacteroidota bacterium | reverse complement strand
CCCCCATTTCTCCAATTTTATTTACCAACCGGCTGCCATGCAACCAATTGGCGGAATTAAGCGTATATTAATGGAACATCGTGTAAAAGTTTCGGTAAACTTTTTTGACAGACGGTTAAAAGTATCTTAAAAAAGAGGTATGTTTGCGTCGTTAATATGGCTACAACTTTTACGCTTAAACTGAACCACATGCTGAAAAAATCCATCATAAGCGCTACCATGCTGGGGATAGTTGTTATTGCTTTGGCAAGCAGTGGTGGCGGAAAGAAGAAGAAAGCTGCTCCATCGGCGGGCATTATCCCTGTACGCGCGAATGGCTCATTTTCTCTTAAAGCAAGGCCTGCTTATGCCGGCAGCCAGGTTTTGAGCACCATTAACCTCAGAAATTCTACCGTTTACAAGTCGATAATCACTTATCAAAAGGGCAACACAACGTTCATTGTTCCTACAAGGTACAAGGTGACGAACCCTTCCAAACTCTCGTTCGGGCTGTCTCATAACTATCGCTCGAACCTGAAAATGGTTGATCTCAAGCTGAACCTTACACGCTGATTTTAATTTTTGCTATTTTTTATCGCTGCGCATACGCTGGCTTTCTTCGTATGTCATTTCCCTGTAACCGCTCGTAGGTATGTCGAATTTCGACGCAGGCACCGGGTTGAGGTTAATGCGCGATACCGTGTACCTGATGGTAAGGTTTCTCTGTGCGAGTTCATACTCCAGCGGCAATCCATTCAATTCCCTGAAGTGGTAGTCATATTCCCGGTTTTCCGGGATGATGTCGGGTGTGTAGTATACGATGAAGGTTGATCCGTCGGCCATCGTCGCTTCTGCCTTGAGACATTTATATCCTGCAATTTCTTTCGATTCACCTGTGTTGCGAAAGGTAATACCCTTGTAGCGGGCATTACGCTGCTGCCAGTCGTCTGTCGTCATCCGGATGAGCAATTTCTGGCCGCTCACTTCCCGCAGTACTACAGCGGAGCCTGTCTTTGCGTCGTGAACAGTAGTAGATGAAAACAAAGCGCTGACCATTTCGGAGCGGCTCTGGTTCCCTTTCAGGTAAATAGTGGTTGTAGCGCCGTCGAACGCATCTGCCATTTTCGGTTCTGCTGTGCCGGTAGTAACCTTTGCGTCGTAAACAAGGGTCATTTCCGATATCTTTTTCTGCGCTGATGCTGAAATCATTACGCTTAAAAAGAGCAGTGAAGCGATGTAGTTCTTCATATTACGTGTAAGATAACATAAAGACGCTGAAATGTATAGTGTAGTTGCAGCCGCAGGAAGAGCCTTCCAAATGTTATTTTTTGCCTCTCTTCTGTGCTTCCTGCATCTTCTTCTGCGTCTCCTGCATCTGCTCGAATCTCTCCTGCCACTTCGGTTTTGTTTTCGGCTTACGTCGGTTTGCCTCGATCTTGGCCAGGATCTTATCGTGGTCAATGATATAGTTGTTGATGATCCACTGCAGGATGAGTGTAATCAGGTTCGATACTGTATAGTACCATGTTAGTGCAGACGGCAGACTGTTAAAGATAAACAACAGGATGAACGGGAAAATATAAGGCATGTACTTCAACGCAGGATTACTCTGGTCGGGCGTCATGCTTGTGTTGTAAATCGATATCAGGAAGCTTGTTCCCGCTGCGAGAATGGTGAACAAACTAAGATGATCTCCAAGTCCCCAAACATAAACCGGGAAACGAAGAATAACATCATAGCTCGAAAGATCTTCAGCCCACAAAAAGCTCTGGCTGCGAAGTGCAATATTCGAGTTGAAGAAACTATACAGCGCAAAGAATATCGGAATCTGCAGCAAAGCAGGAATACATCCACCTAACGGATTCACACCAGCTTCCCGGAACAATTTCATCTGTTCCATTCCCATCTGCTGCTGGTCGTTCCCAAGGCGTGCACGAAGTTTTTCAATTTCAGGACGAAGTGCTTTCATTTTTGCACCACTCAGATAACTTGTATATACCAGGGGTGAAGTAAGAAGACGGATAAAGATGGTGAGCAAAGCAATTACAACACCCATGCTACCGACAAAACTGTCGAAGAAGCGGAACACAGGCATCACAATGTATTTGTTGATCGGCCGCACAAATGAGTAAAAATCGCGTCCCAGGTTCACGATCTTATCCATATCAACAGCCTGCTGTTTCAGCACATGGTATTCGTTCGGACCGAAATACAATTGCAGAGGAACTGTTGCACTAGAACCCAGTGGCAGCTTTGCCTGCAGGTTGGCCGTAACTTTAGCAATGTCGCGGGCGGTGTCGTTGGTTTGTTTCACCCAACTCACTTCACCTGAATTAAAAGGTGTTCTCGATATAAGAGCAACATTAAAAAACTGCTGCGCAACGCTCACCCATTGTACGTTGCTTTCAAACGTTTTCGAAGTTTTCGACATGATATAGTCGAAATCATCGTCTTCGTAGAAACAAATATTTGTTAGCTGGCGTTCATAACGCACATCTTTCTCATGCTGCATTGGTTGTGACTGCCACGTAATATTAAACGCGCCCTGCGTAAGCAGTTTATCCGAACCATTAATCTGCACATTCCAGTCGACTGTATACTGCCCGGCTTTGATGGTGAACTCATGTGTCAGTGCACCTCCGGCTACCTGGGTTTGAAACGTCACTGTTTGCGTGCTATCACCATTCTTTGTAATCCTGCCTGGCGCAAAGAGCATCTCTGCCGACTGGGCAATCTGTCCCTGGCCAACATTAACAGGGTAAGATATTTTGTCGAAAGCGGTTCCTGCAAGTACTACAGGTGTGCTGTCGAAGGAATTGTATTTCTTAAGTTCTACACGGCGAGGTTGACCTCCCTTGTTGCTGAAGACAATCTTAAGCAGGTCATTCTCAACGGTAATCTGTTCTTCGCGAAGAGAAGGAGTTGCTGCTGCGGTGTCATTCTGAACGGTGGCAGTAGTATCATTGGCAATCCGCAGTGAATCCCGGGTTCTCTGTAAAGCTGCAATGGAATCTTTTTCGGCTAATTGCTGGCGCTCTAGATCCTGGCTGTTTTTGGTGGAGAGAAATAAATAGAGAAAAAGTAATACAGCCAATAGAACGAACCCTATCACCGTATTGCGATCCATACTGCCCATTATTCGTTGATTTTTTTAAAGAGGTGCAAAGATAGGGGTTCGCAGCACCTCTATATCATCTCTCCCTGCAATGCCGGGTTTTTCACCTGGTTTTTATGCTCCGAATAAAATTTGGCAGCCTTCACAAAGTGTACAAATACGGGCTGTGGATTTTCAACAGTACTTTTCAGTTCCGGATGATACTGAACACCTATGAAGAACGGATGGCTTGGCAATTCGATGATTTCAACCAGGCCGCTTTCCGGATTTTTTCCGCTGGCTACCATGCCGGCAGCCTCAAAACGTTCGAGGTAGTTATTATTAAATTCCCAGCGATGCCGGTGTCTTTCGAAAATCAACGCTTCGCTGTAGATGCGGCTGGCCAGTGTGTTCTCCTTTATTTCGCATGGATACGAGCCAAGCCTCATCGTTCCGCCTTTGGCAGTAACGCGCTTCTGGTCTTCCATCAGGTCAATCACCGGATCGGGAGTAGCGGGATTCATTTCGGTAGAGTGTGCTTCATGAAGTCCCAGCACATTTTTCGCAAATTCAATTACCGCCATCTGCATGCCGAGGCATATTCCAAAAAACGGAAGATTGTTTTCGCGTGAATACTTCACCGCAATAATCTTTCCTTCTACGCCGCGATGTCCGAACCCGGGAGCAACAAGTAGTCCATCGAGATGCCCGAGTTTCTCAGCCACATTCTCTTCCGTGATGAATTCACTATGCACATTCACCACCTGAACCTTACATTCATTCATTGCACCGGCGTGCACAAATGCTTCAAGGATGGATTTGTAAGCATCCTGCAGCTCAATGTATTTCCCGATAAGACCGATGGTTACTTTACTTTTCGGGTACTTGAGTTTATCCAGGAATTCTTTCCAGCGCGTCAGTTCCGGTTCGTTATAGTTCGTGATATTCAATTTCTTCAGGCAGATCACATCCAGCTTTTCACGCATCATTGCCAGCGGCACTTCGTAAATGCTTGCCGCATCTGCAGCTTCAATTACTGCTTCGGGTTTTACGTTACAGAACAAAGCAATCTTGCGGCGTATGTCGGCCGACAATGCTTCTTCCGTACGACAAACGATGATATCGGGATGCACACCTTCCTGGCTCAGCATCTTCACGCTATGCTGGGTTGGTTTTGTTTTAAGTTCTTTTGCGGCCTTCAGGTAAGGAATCAGGGTAAGATGCACAACAACAGTGTCTTCTTCAGGAAGTTCCCATTGCAACTGACGCAATGCCTCAATAAACGGAAGACTTTCGATATCGCCTACTGTTCCTCCAAGTTCTGTAATAATAATATCATACTCTTTCCCCTGTCCTAGCAGCAACATGCGGCGTTTGATCTCGTCGGTAATATGCGGAACTACCTGCACAGTCTTTCCGAGATATGCTCCATCACGCTCCTTGTTTATAACGGTCTGGTATATGCGACCTGTGGTAACGTTGTTTGCCTGGGATGTGAAGATGTTGAGGTAGCGTTCGTAGTGGCCAAGATCGAGATCTGTTTCAGCGCCGTCTTCAGTTACAAAGCATTCTCCGTGTTCATAGGGATTGAGAGTTCCGGGGTCGACGTTGATGTAGGGATCAAATTTCTGTATGGTCACCTTCAATCCTCTTGCCTGCAGCAATTTCGCGAGTGATGCTGCAATAATTCCTTTACCGAGCGAAGATGTAACTCCGCCTGTTACAAAAATGTACTTGGCCATAATATTTGGTTTACAGTCGACCTAAGGGAAAAGCGTGATATGAAACATCCAGAAGGTCGTACAAAATTACGCCGATTTTGGGCAACGGAAAAGAATGTTCCTGTTAGTTGTGGAAAAATTAGGGATCAGGAATTCAGAATCTTGTCATAGCTCGCCACCACACCTTTGATGAGCGAAGAACTGAAGCCTCTGTGTTCCATTTCATTAAGTCCTGCGATTGTACATCCTTTTGGAGTAGTCACCTTGTCGATTTCAAATTCAGGATGCGAACCTTTCTGCAACAACAGGTCAGCCGCTCCTTTCACGGTTTGAGCAGCAATAAGGCTGGCAGTCTGTGCATCAAAACCAATTTCGATTCCACCCTGGATGTTTGCACGGATGTATCTCATAGCATATGCTGTTCCACATGCACCCAGCACTGTGGCGGCATCCATCAGCTTTTCTTCGATGGTTACAACCTTTCCGAGTGTGCTGAATATGTCGTTGATCTCCCGGATCTGCTCTGCCGAGGCATTTGCCGAACTCAGGCAGGTCATGCTTTCGCGAATGGCGATTGCGGTGTTTGGCATCGCGCGGAACAAAGGCATCTTTTTGCGGATTACGCTTTCCATATCGCTTATCAGAATACCGGTAACAACCGATACAAGAATGTGCGATGATGTAAGTTCCTTCTTGAATCCTTCAATTACCTCCTTTACCTGGAAGGGTTTTACAGCAAGAATTACGATATGCGCTTTTTTAACAGCTTCATTGTTGTCGCTGGTTACGATAACGCCTTTCTTTTCGTACGATTTGAGTGTTGAAGTGTTTCTTTTAGTGATGATGATATCGGATGCTTTGGAGAACCTGCTGGCGATTAGTCCTTCAGCAATGGCCGTTCCAAGATTTCCGCCACCGATGATCGCGATCTTGCTTTTCATTCCGGAAAGATATGAAAAAGTGAAAGGCTAGCGGTGAGAGGTGAAAGCGTGAGAAGAACGGAGAACGGAGAAAGGAATTCATTGCGTTTTGCCGACTTTGCCGTTCGCCGCTTCAGTTTAGTTGCGATCCAGGTTCAAAAGATACACCTGCACATAGTCAGCAATTCCCTCCTCGAGAGAATAAAACGGTTCGCGGTAGCCGGCGTTGCGGAGTTTCTGCATGTTGGCTTCCGTAAAATATTGGTATTTGTCGCGGATGTCTTCGGGCATGTCGATGAACCGGATATTGGGCTCAAGGTGCATTGCAGAAAATGTGGCTTTCACCAGGTCGGCAAACGTGCGTGCTTTGCCGGTTCCAAGATTGTATATGGCCGACTGCGGCCGGCGATGCATGAGCCAGTAACAAACCTTCACAACATCTTTTACATAAACGAAATCGCGAAGCTGCTCGCCATCTTTGAAATCAGGCCGGTGCGAGCGAAACAACTTTACTTCGCCGTCGCGTTTGATCTGGTTGTATGAATGCCAGATTACGCTGGCCATCCTTCCCTTGTGGTATTCGTTCGGACCGTACACGTTGAAGAATTTCAAACCTGCCCAGAATGGAGGATGTTCTGTTTGCTTCAAGACCCATTTATCGAAATCATTCTTCGACTCACCATAAGGATTGAGCGGTTTCAGCGATTCCACCACATTATGGTCATCATCATAACCTTTCTCACCGGCACCATACGTAGCTGCGGACGATGCATATACCAGCGGAACTCCTGAACGGCTACAATAATTCCATACATTCTGCGAATATTCGAAGTTAAGTTCGCGGTGAACAGCGTAATCAAATTCTGTAGTATCGGTTCTTGCCCCGAGATGAAAAATGAATGCAGGTGAAGGATTATTCTTCAGCCAGTTAAAAAAATCTTTACGGTGAACTTTGTGCGAGAATTTCTTATCGCGGAGATTTATTGATTTGTCCTCGCGCTCAAATTCATCAACCACAACAACATTTTCAAACCCTTTTTGATTGAGATATCCTACCAGGAAGCTTCCGATAAAACCCGCCGCTCCTGTTACTACGATCTGATCAGTTGTTTGCACCACCCAGGAATTTTTCTATAGCTGTATTGTATTTGAGTTTCCATGCACCAACCCCACCCCAGTCGGCGCCATCTACTACGATTGCACCAGAAGTAACTTTTCCGATTTCTTCAAAAGGCTGATTGCCGAGCGCAGATTTAAACTGTTCAACATTTGCTGCGCGCACACTTACTACTACGCGGCTCTGCGCTTCACCAAACCAGAAACCATCACTGCGCAATGTTTCTTTGGTTTTATTTGCTTCAAAACCCAGGTTATTTGCAAACGAAGCTTCGAGTAGCGCGATAAATAAGCCGCCTTCACTCACGTCGTGGGCAGATTCAATGAGCTTAGCCTTGATGATTGCAGAAAGCTTTTGCTGCATGTTGTATTCAGTATCGAGGTCGAATTCAGGAGCAGGACTAAACTCCACTCCCTGGATTTTCTGCAGATATTCCGATGAATTGATATCGTTGCTGCTTGTTCCTAACATAAAAATGATGTCACCTTCATTTCTGAAGTTCATCGTCATCTTGTTGTCTACATGTTCAATTAAACCCACCATTCCGATAGTTGGTGTGGGATACACAGCTCCATCGGGATTCTGGTTGTAAAAGCTCACGTTTCCGCCTGTTACAGGCGTATCAAATTTTCTGCATGCTTCGCCCATGCCTTTGATGGCATGTACGAATTGATAATATACTTCAGGATCGTAAGGATTTCCAAAATTCAGGCAGTTGGTGATTCCCAGCGGCTGACCACCGCTGCACACAATGTTGCGGGCTGCTTCGCTCACGGCGATCATTGCACCTTTGTAAGGATCAGCAAAGACATAGCGGCTATTGCAATCTGTTGTAAGCGCAAGCGCTTTCGATGTGGGTTTTGCAATCACCACGGCGGCATCGCTCGGAGCATTGGTTGAAGCATTTCCTGTTCCCACCATGCTATCGTATTGCGTATAAATCCACCTCTTTGAGGCAATGTTTGGAAGAGCAACAAGCTGATCTGCCACCTTGCGCAGGTCGGTAGGTACTTTTATCGTTTGTGGATCGAAAGATTTTACTTTTGCGAAGTATGCAGGTTCGCGGTATTCCCGCTCATATTGCGGTGCACCTCCGCCGAGCACAAGTTCGTATGCCGGAATCTCTGCTTCCAGTTCGCCGTGCATGTAAAATTTCAGCAGTCCATCATCTGTTACTTCCCCGATCTGCGAACATGGAAGATCCCATTTTTCAAAAATGCGCAGTACTTCACCTTCCTTTCCTTTCTGCACCACCATTAACATTCGTTCCTGGCTTTCACTGAGCAACAGCTCCCAGGTCTTCATGTTTTTCTGCCGGGTAGGCACTTTATCAAGATCTATACGCATACCCACCTCTCCTTTCGCACTCATTTCTGCAGTTGAGCAGATGATTCCGGCAGCACCCATATCCTGCATGCCAACCACAGCGCCTGTTTGTAAAACTTCGAGACAGGCTTCTAACAACTTCTTTTCCTGGAACGGATCACCCACCTGGACAGCAGGCAACTCTTCCGCGCTTTCTTCGGTAATGTCTGCCGAAGCAAACGATGCTCCTCCTATTCCATCTTTTCCCGTTGCACTTCCCACGAAGAATACAGGGTTACCTACGCCTTTTGCAGTAGCCGATACGGTTTCACCCTGTTTGAGAATTCCCACACTCATCGCATTCACGAGCGGGTTGGTGTGATAACGTTCTTCAAAGTAAACTTCCCCGCCTACAGTAGGTACGCCAAAGCAGTTGCCATAGTGGCCGATGCCGTGCACTACTCCTGCAAGCAGATGTCGCGTTTTCTGTTCTTCGAGGCGGCCGAACCGCAGCGAATTCAACGAGGCTATCGGGCGTGCACCCATGGTAAATATATCGCGGCGAATTCCGCCCACTCCGGTAGCGGCGCCCTGGAAAGGTTCTATTGCGGAAGGGTGGTTGTGCGATTCAATTTTGAACACCACGCCATAACCGTCGCCGATATCCATCAAACCTGCATTTTCTTCACCGGCTTTCACCAGCATCTTTTTTCCTTCGCGGGGAAGCGTTTTCAGCCATTTGATGGAATTTTTATAGCTGCAGTGTTCGCTCCACATGCCGCTGAAAGCACAGAGCTCGTTGAAGTTGGGGGTACGTTTTAATTTCTTCTTTATCAGTTCGAATTCTTCACCGGTAATTCTCAGCTGTGCCGCGGTGTTAAGAGTTACTTCCATGTGCGTTTTCAAAGGGCGAAATTAAGGTATTCGCGTATACCTGTACGATTTTACGCACGTCGAATTTTTCGAGCACCAGTTCACGGCCACGCCTGCCCATATTTATGCGCTCCATGGCAGGTAAGCGCATCATCTTCTCCATTTTATCCGCCAGGTCGAAGGGATCGTTGAGCCTCGTGAGATATCCGTTTACGCCGTCCAACACCACTTCCCTGCATCCCCTTTGCATTGATGTAATGGCGGGCAATTCCATACTTGCGGCTTCCATCAGGCATCGTGGCACACCTTCGTTATAGTAGCTGGGGAACACCAGGCAGTGTGCTGAAGACATGTAGGGGCGCACATCGTCTGCAAAGCCTGACCAGTAGATCAGCTTCTCCTTCTCCCATCCGGCGAGTTCGTCTTCGCTGATGGAATCGGGATGGTTCTTTTCAAAGAACCCGATGAGGCTGAACCGAACGTCGTTATATTGTTTCTTCCTGAGAAGCCGTGCCGCATCTGCATAAATGCGGATGCCTTTGCTTTTCAGCAGGCGCGTACTCATCAGAAAATGAAATGGCTCGTGCGTTGACGGACGGGTTGTGGGAACAAAATGTTCTGTGTTCACTCCTTCACCGGGTAGAATTCGAGTGCGCGATACATCAACGATCTTCTCTCCCACAAAAAGATTTGCGTCTTCATTGTTGAGAAACCATACTTCACGAACGCGCCGCAATGCCCGCCGGTATAAAAAACGAATGATGTAGAAAAGCAAATCCCGCCTTGCAAAAGGGTATCCCAATCCAGTAACTACCGCAACAGATGGTATATGCCGGGCGGCTGCCGCCATCGAGCCGTAAATATTCGGCTTCGCTACATAATGAAAAATAAAATCCGGACGTAGTTTTCTATACAGGGCTTTTAAACGCAGGTAAAAGATCATGTCGCTTACCGGATTTTCGCCTTTGTTGTTAAAGTTTATATTGATGCAGGTGCAACCTTCGCGTTCAAGTGGTGCTACGTAGTCGTCGAATGGTGCAAGCACCAACACTTTGTTGTTGTGTGCAATCAACCAGCGAATCACATCGAGCCTGAAATTGTAGATCGACCATGCATTGCCCGACACGAACAGGATGGTTTTATTTTTTACAACAGGGTCAGGCATTCTCATGTCCATCAAAAGTATAGATTTGAGCAGGAATGTGCCGGGAGGTAAAATATATTTTATTCTATAAAAAACACAACGAATGACAAACAACCCGGCAAAGCTCTCACCTCTTGAAACTGCTGCCGGTATTTGCATAAAGATTTTATTAGGCGCATTGTATGGATACATCTACCTGCATTATTATAATGGGGACGATACCTGGCGACATCATGCATATTCCATCAGGGAAACTGAGTTGCTTCTGTCAGATCCATTGCAATTTTTAATTAATGAATACACTCCGGTTCATGCCCTGGCCGATGGCGCCGGCTGGAAGCAGGTTGTTCAATTATATCTTGCAGACCTGCAGTATGCACTATTTATAAAGTCGTTTGCCATACTAAACCTTATCACCCAGGGAAACTACTATGCGAACATGGCAGTCTTTAACGTGGTAGTATTTTTCGGACATCTCTGGCTCTTTAAAAGCCTTGTATCTGCCTATCCCGGGAAAAGAGCAATGATATATTTCGGATGTTTTCTTTTTCTACCGGCCGTGTTCTGGCTTAGCGGCCTTCGTATCGACGGCCTTCTTTTCTTCTTTGTTTCATTGTTTACTTATGCAGGATCCTGTTTACGCGGCCGCAGGAGCAACCTTTTGCTGCTTGTCGCTTTTGCAGGAGCTTTTATCTGCAGAGTTGAAATCGGAGCACTGCTTCTTCCCGCTTTTGTAGCGGTAAAACTTTCGGGATGGAGAAATATGACTCCATTAAGAAGCTTTGCTGCAACCTATATCCTCGCGTTCTTTATTTTCTTCACGAGCGGGTGGTGGCTTCCCGGTGGCGGATTTCCGGGATCGATCGCCAAAACACAGCAGCTTTTCAGCCAGCTTGAGGGAACGAGGTTCCACCTGCCGAAGCTTTCTGCTGATCCTTTCAGTTATTTACAGGCCTTACCCAGCGCCATTGCCAATACTTTCTTGCGCCCTCTACCCTGGGAAGCAAAGGGTTTTCTGCAACTGGCGGCCGCCGCTGAAATCCTTGTGTTCTGGTTCTTACTCCTGGTGGCCATAATATTCCGGGACAGGAACTGGAAGAAGGAGTTGGCGCAGCCCTGGCTGCTATTTCTGCTCTTCTTCGCCATATCAGTATATCTTTCAATTGGTTTCGTGGTCCCCTTCCCGGGAGCAATCATCAGATATAAAGCGATAGCCCTTCTGTTCCTCATAAATCTGATGCTTATCCTGATCAAATTTCCATCAAATGTTAAAAAAATATAATGTATGCATTTTCGCCGTTACATGGAGTAGAAATACACGAAAACTCTTAAAATTTTGAGTTTTTTTCTCACATAGGGCCTAAAATGGAGGGGTCGTACTTTAAAAAGTTTTTTAAAAGGCGGTTTTATCGTTTATTTGCATTTCTTAAAATTTTTTAAATGGAATCATTACGGTTTAAAGCTATCAACGACCTTACGGCGTCTGCAAATGGCAAGGATATAGGTCGTTCCACCAAAATCACTGCTATTTTCAACGAGAATGTATTTACCCTGAAGGTTGCGAGAGAATTTCTGAGCGATGAGGCTTATAAAAGCCTGGTTGCATCGGTTAAGGGTGCAAAGAAGATTGACAGGGCTGTAGCTAACCAGATTGCTTCCGGCCTCAGGCAATGGGCAGAGTCGAAAGGCGTAACCCATTTCACGCACTGGTTCCAGCCGCTTACCGGTTCTTCAGCCGAAAAGCATGATTCGTTCTTCACTCTGAAGGGCGACGGTACGCCGATCGAAACTTTCGATGGCGACACGCTTATACAACAGGAGCCTGATGCATCGTCATTCCCTAGCGGTGGTCTTCGCGCAACTTTCGAAGCCCGCGGTTACACTGCATGGGACCCTTCTTCTCCAGCTTTTATTATGGACATCGGCGAAGGAAAAACACTTTGTATCCCTACCATTTTTGTTTCCTACACCGGCGAAGTGCTCGATTACAAGGCGCCCCTTCTGAAAGCACTTGAAGCATTGAATAAAAACGCCGTTGACGTTTGCAATTACTTCGATAAGAATGTATCGAAAGTGACGGCTACCCTTGGATGGGAACAGGAGTACTTCGTGGTTGATGAAGCCATGTTTAATGCCCGTCCCGACCTGATCGCCAGCGGAAGGACTGTTTTCGGACATGCGCCTGCTAAAGGCCAGCAGCTGGAAGATCATTATTTCGGTTCCATCCCTGAGAGAGTGTATGCCTTCATGAGAGATTTCGAAACTGAATCATACAGGCTCGGTATTCCATTAAGAACAAGACACAACGAAGTGGCTCCAGCCCAGTTCGAGTGTGCTCCCATATTTGAAGAAGTTGGCGTGGCAGTAGACCATAACACACTGCTGATGGACATCATGGACCGCGTTGCAAAGAGACACAAACTGCGCGTGTTGTTTCATGAAAAACCATTTGCCGGGATCAACGGTAGCGGTAAACACAATAACTGGAGTATGGCTACCGACACAGGCGTAAACCTCCTGGCGCCCGGTAAAACTCCAAAGACCAACCTGATGTTCCTTACTTTCTTTGTGAACATCATCAAAGCCGTTCATGAATATTCTGATGTACTGAGAGCGTCTATCGCCTCTGCGGGTAATGATCACCGTTTGGGCGCAAACGAAGCTCCTCCTGCAATCATCTCTGTGTTCATCGGTGGTTACCTTTCTAAAGTACTTGAAGATGTAAAACAACGCGTAAGCGACAAGTTCGATGAGCAGGATGAAGCCATCCTGAAACTCGATCTGCACAGAAGCATTCCTGAACTGCTGCTCGACAATACCGACAGGAACCGTACTTCACCATTTGCGTTTACCGGAAATAAATTTGAATTCCGCGCTGTTGGTTCAGCTGCAAACTGCGCCAATGCCATGACTGTGTTGAACACCATTATGGCTGAGCAACTGAAGCAATTCAAGAGAGACGTAGATGCGCTGATCGATAAAGGTGAGAAGAAGGAAATCGCAATTATGCATGTGATCCGCGAGTACATCGTGAGCAGTGAAAAAGTATTGTTCGAAGGTGATGGTTACAGCGACGACTGGCACAAGGAAGCCGAAAGAAGAGGTTTACCAAACGTTCGTACTACTCCATACGCGCTCGACGCAATGGTTACCGACAAGGCTAAACAACTCTTCGAAGGAAATGGTGTATACAGCCATGCTGAGTTGGAAGCCCGTCACGAAATTGAACTTGAAAAATACATCAAGAAGGTTCAGATTGAAGCCCGCATCATGGGTGAAATGGCAACCAGCCATATCCTCCCCGGGGCTATCCGTTATCAGAACACACTGATTGAAAACATCAGGGGTCTGAAAGAAATCGGGCTTGATGAATCTTCATACCTTAACCAGCAGCACATTCTTGCAAAGATTTCTGAACACATTGCAAAAGTGAGCAGCCTGGTAGAGCAAATGATTGACGCCCGTAAAAAGGCAAATGCGCTCACCGACACTCGCGAGAAAGCAATTGCTTATTCAGAAAATATCAAGGAAGCATTCTTCGACAAGATCCGTTACAGTGTAGACA
>JAFAGE010000249.1 GCA_023423015.1 Bacteroidota bacterium | reverse complement strand
TGCCCGTTGTTGTTCAGTGATTTCTGCTTCGCTGCGTGCGATGCCCGAATCCCATTTCTTTTCTCCATTTATAAACACGCCGCCACTGTAATGTGCTTCCGCAAGCCCTTTGGTTCCAAGGAACCTCGCACACACATCACCAAAAACAGACCCGAACTGTGTAGAATGGCACGACACATTGATTCCATTGGGATATTCATATACTACCTGGTAATGGTTCCAGGCATCGCCCAGGTGTTCTGAAGCCTTTAATCCCCCGCTTCCCAGCGCTTTCACCGGCACTGCCTGTAACCCCCAGTTGCACACGTCGAGCATGTGAATTCCCTGGTCGAGTAAAATTCCGCCCGACATTGCGCGATGGTGAAAATGATCTCTTACTTTTTTTTCATCGGCCGACATGCCTTCTTTTGATTTGATCGCGTTTGCAGATGAGAGGTAATAAAGCTGAACGTTGTTGATGTCGCCAATGTCGCCGTTATGGATACGTTTGATCATTTCTGCATATGCACTTGCAAGCCTGATCTGGAAACCGATAACAACACTTTTATTGCTCACTGACTTGCCGGCCCGCTGTACGCGACGTGCACCATCAACGTCAGTGGCTACAGGCTTTTCGCAATACACGTGTTTTCCTGCAGCTATAGCCGCCTCCAGGAATGTAGGATGTGTGTATCCGGGAGATGAAATAATTACCGCGTCGATATTTTTATTATTGAGCAGCTTCTCGTAAGCCTTCGACCCTTTATACATGTTTTCGGCCTTGATTTCGCCAAAGCCCTTATCCTTATTTAGCTTGTTGTAAATGGGGGCGGCCCATTTCAACTTATCTTCAAAAAGATCAGCCATGGCAACAATCTGGCAGTTATTGTTCTGAACCATCGACGTGATCACCTGGGTGCCGCGGTTGCCCGTACCTATGATGCCAAGTTGTACGGCAGAGGCCGAACGCCTGCCGAATAAGATGCCCGGCGCAATCAAAGCACCCGAAGCCACAAGCCCTGAATTTCTGATGAATGTTCTGCGTTGCATTCAAAGTCGGTTTTAGTGGCTTGAATATATACCATTTATCCGATAATTGCCCTGCGTGTACACTGTTTACATTTTTCCACATCAACTTCGTTCACACTAAATTTAGCCCATAATAAACTGGAATTTCCTTCGGTATGCATTATGCATGCTAAAGAAGGAGATAAGAAAAATTACAGCTATGGCCGGACAACCGTTCACCTTCGACGATAAACTGCACTGGTACAAAGACGCGATAATTTACGAACTGCACATCAAAGCGTTTATGGATGGCGATGGTGACGGGGTCGGCGACTTTAAGGGACTTCTCGAAAAACTCGATTACCTGAAGGATCTCGGTGTCACTGCAGTTTGGGTGCTCCCCTTTTATCCATCCCCATTACGCGACGATGGATATGATATTGCAGACTACTATAGCATCAATCCTTCTTATGGCACTATCGAGCAATTCAAAAAATTGCTCGATGAGGCACACAGACGAAACCTGAAAGTAATTACCGAGCTGGTCATCAACCACACTTCTGATCAACACCCCTGGTTCCAACGCGCAAGAAGGGCTCCCAAAGGGTCGCCGGAGCGCGATTACTATGTATGGAGCGATGATCCCAGAAAATATAAAGACGTACGCATTATTTTCCAGGATTTTGAGACATCGAACTGGACCTGGGACGGTGTGGCCCAGCAGTACTACTGGCACCGGTTCTTTTCTCATCAGCCCGACCTGAACTATGATAATCCGGTAGTGCAGGAAGAAATATTCAGAATTATCGATTACTGGTGCAGCATGGGTGTGGATGGATTCAGGCTCGACGCCGTTCCTTACCTGTTTGAACGCGAGAATACAAACGGAGAAAATCTCCCGGAAACACATGCATACCTGAAGAGACTCAGAAAGCACGTAGATGAAAAATTTCCGGGAACCGTGTTCCTCGCTGAGGCAAACATGTGGCCGGAAGATTCTGCATCGTATTTCGGGGATGGCGACGAATGCCACATGAACTATCATTTTCCCGTTATGCCCCGCATGTTCATGGCCATCAAGATGGAAGACCGCTACCCGATTACAGACATATTCGACCAAACCCCCGAAATACCCGCGAATTGCCAGTGGGCAATATTTCTCCGCAATCATGACGAGCTGACGCTTGAAATGGTTACCGATGAAGAGCGCGACTACATGTACAAAGTGTATGTAAAAGACCCTAAGGCGCGAATCAATCTCGGCATCCGTCACAGGCTGGCCCCGCTGATGGAAAACAACCGAAACAAAATTGAGCTGATGAACGTGTTGCTGTTCTCACTTAGCGGCACACCCGTAATTTACTACGGCGATGAAATCGGCATGGGCGATAATTTTTACCTGGGCGACCGCGATGGCGTTCGCACTCCCATGCAGTGGAACGGCGACCGTAATGCAGGATTCTCTTCCGCGAATCCGCAACAATTGTATCTGCCATTGATTCTCGATCCGGAGTATTATTATGAGTTTGTGAATGTGGCAAACCAGAAGAAAAATCCTTCTTCGCTCCTCTGGTTCATGATTCAGATAATCCGGATGCGCAAAAATTATAAAGCTTTCAGCCGGGGAGACATGAAATTTATCAACGTCGAAAATCCCAAAGTGCTCGCATTCACACGGAGCTATGAAAACGAAACCATCCTGGTGGTAACAAATCTCTCACGCTATGCGCAACCTGCACACCTCGATCTTCAATTGTTTAAAAACTACGTTCCGATTGAAGTGTTCAGTTCAAATTATTTCCCGGTTATCCGTGAGAATCAAACCTACCCGCTAACATTATCGGGTTATGGATATTACTGGTTCCGGCTGGAGCCATCAAGCCAGGGTGTGCATGAAAAGAAAACATATGAATTACGCGTTGCAGAATGGAACCAGCTGGATGAGAAAAATACCGAAGAACTTGTACGCGAGGTATTGCCCGAATACATCAGGGAATGTAAATGGTTTGAAAGGAAGTCGAGGAAAATCAGAAACGTATCGATATCAATTCACCACGAATTAAAGATCAATGGCCAGTTCATCCACCTGCTGTTTGTATCCGTATTATTCGATGTCGGGGTTTCAGATATATATCACCTGCCTTTGTGTTTTGTAGATAAGAAAGACAGCAATAGCCTTCAGGAAAATTTCCCTCAGTCGGTTATTTGCCGCGTTGTTGCCGGTGAAAGAACAGGTATTCTCTGCGACGCACTTTACGCACCAGGTTACCAGCAGGCGCTTCTAAAACACCTTGCCGACAAGAAATCAATTTCCGGTAATGGATTCGAGATTAGTTTCAACGGCTCACAGGAAGTGAATAAGTATTACTACGACCACAACGAAATCAGGGCAAGAATTCTTCCCGTTGACGACTCAAATACTTCAATTGGTTATGATAATTATCTTTTCCTGAAAATGTACCGTCATATCGACAAAACCTTGAATCCCGATGAGGAGATCACGCGCTTCCTGACACATACCGTGAATCTTCCGCAGGTGCCTGCCTATTTCGGAACAATTGAATATAAAGCCGGAAAGGAAAATATCGTGCTTGGCATGATGCAGGAGATGGTGGAATACCACGGTAACGGAAGAACCTACATGTTGGAACGCTTGCGCAACTACAACGAAAGGATCTCCGCACGCGAAACACATCCTGAACTCGAATTGCGCGGTACACTTGTAGAACCTGCACCATTTGAAAATTTACCCGAACCACTGAAAGAATTTATTGGTGCAACAGTTTCTGAAGGCATGAGCCTGCTGGGTACCAGAACGGGAGAAATGCACAAAGCGCTACTC
>JAFAGE010000190.1 GCA_023423015.1 Bacteroidota bacterium | reverse complement strand
GGCGTGTAGTCCGTCAACCTTGTACAATTCACGAATACGTTCTGCATCGCTGACGTTGAAAAACAAATTCAGGCTATTCCCCTTATCGAACCACGATTGTATTGAACGATACGGGTTTTCATATACCTGTTGTGTACTTCTCTTTTTCTTCGCTGCATCCGGGTTGGGGAAGTAGATCACAAATTGCGAACGGATGGCTTTCTCCACCAGGTTCATTGCTACCTGGAACGGACCTTCCTGCTCACCTTCGTACACCAACTCAATTTTGCCCGTAATAGAAGGTATTATACCAACAAGATCGCTAACCCAAACCTGCGTTTCTTTTTCCTTGTTGATGATCGACCTTCGTTCAGCCGCGCTGAATGCATTTTCCATGGCGGAAATACTCAACCGGGCCGACACACCGCTTTTCTTGTCTACATATTCACTTGCCCTCGCTTCAAATGATATCTGCTCAATCAGTCGTTTGATCAGATCGGCTATCCTTACCCGGGAGCGCTGGTGTTCGTGAACAAACGCTTCCTGCTCCGTAATCGTAAGAGCGGTTTCGATCGACTTGGGATAGTGTGTAAGTATCTGGCTCTGGATACGGTCTTTCAGCGGAGTTACTATGGAACCGCGGTTCGTATAGTCTTCCGGGTTAGCGGTAAACACAAAGAGAATATCCAGTGGTATTCTCAGCTTGAACCCGCGAATCTGCACGTCGCCTTCTTCAAGTATATTGAACAATGCCACCTGGATGCGGGCCTGCAAATCGGGAATTTCGTTTATAACAAATATGCAGCGGTTACTGCGTGGAATAATTCCATAATGGATCACCATCTCGTCGCTGAAGCTGAGCTTCAGGTTTGCTGCCTTGATAGGATCAATATCACCAATCAAATCCGCCACGCTCACATCTGGTGTCGCTAGTTTTTCTCCATATCGTTGGCTACGATGAATCCACTCAATCGGTGTATCATCGCCCTTCTCTCTTATCAATTCTTTTGAATATCTCGAAATGGGTTTTAGTGGATCGTCGTTGATTTCACTTCCTGCCACAACCGGCATGTATTCGTCGAGCAACCCCGTCATCTGCCGCGCCATACGCGTCTTTGCCTGGCCACGTAAACCGAGGAACAGGATGTTGTGACGTGAAAGCAGTGCGCGCTCTACATCAGGAATTACAGTTTCTTCATAACCGATAATTCCGTCGAAGGAACTTTCGTTTGCTTTCAGTCGTTCGATAAGGTTGTCGCGAATCTCGTCTTTAATGGACCTTGATTTATAGCCACTTTTCTTTAGTTCTCCTAAAGTCTTTATCTTATTAATGTTCATGTTAATTCTCCGTAAGTAAATTATTATTTAATACACCGTTTTCCTCTTCCCGCTTTCAAAGTCACGGAAGATGAATGCGCCGAGCCTGTCGAGCGAAGCAAAAAATGCTTTGCCATTATTTGTTTCGGTAAACTCCTGCACAAAGCGCTGCAGATACGGATCAGTGGCGATCATAAAGGTGGTAATAGGTATCTTCAGTTTTTTACATTGTGCGGCAAGGTTCAGGCATCGGTTCGTGATCTTCCTGTCGAGCCCGAAACTATTTTTGTAATATCGTTTACCGATCTTCAGGCAGGTAGGTTTTCCATCCGTTATCATGAAAACCTGCTTGTTCGGATTTTTTCTTCTTCTTAAAATATCCATCGCCATCTCAAGACCTGCCACGGTATTGGTGTGATAAGGCCCCACTTCAAGATAGGGAAGGTCCTTGATTTCTACGGGCCATGCGTCGTTGCCAAATACAACAATGTCGAGTGTGTCTTTCGGGTATTTTGTGGTGATGAGTTCACTCAGTGCCATCGCCACTTTTTTGGCGGGAGTTATCCTGTCTTCGCCATACAATATCATCGAGTGCGATATGTCGATCATCAGCACCGTTGATGTCTGCGACTTATAATCCGATTCACGAATCGCGAGATCGTCTTCATACATCGAAAACTGTTCTACGCCGTGATTGATCTGTGCATTGCGAATTGATGCAGTGAAATCAATCTGCTCTACCGAATCGCCAAATTGAAATGGTCTTGTTTCCGGGTTCAGTTCATCTCCCTGCCCGGGTTTGAAAGTGGTGTGGTCGCCTTGTTTTGTTTTCTTGAGTTTCCCGAATATCTCTTCGAGCGATTTTTTGCGAATTCCCTGTTCGGTTTTCGCGGTGATCTTTATTTCGCCCCGTTCGGGGTTTTCTTTGATGTAGCCTTTCTCGCGCAGCTCTTCAATAAAGTCGCCCATGCCATACTCTTCGTTGGAGAGTTGGTACTGCTTGTCGAGCTGGTTCATCCAGTTTAGTGCCTCCGCAACGTCGCCATTGGTGTAGGTAAGCAATTGCATGAATAAATCAAGCAACTGATCGAACGTTGACTTGCCTTCTGCCCTGGGATCAAATTTGGTGAAATTAAATCCTCTCATTACCCCAAGTTCGCACTAAAACTCAGAACGGAAAAGTGAAATCTCAGGCTATCCTCCCCGCGGGGTGTCAAGGGGAGCAGGAGCCGGTGTTTTCAGTGTATCGTTCTGTAATTCAGTTCCCGCAGCCGGAGCCACTTTATATTGCGATTCCCACATTTTCAGCTGTTCCAGCAGTTGGTAGGTCGAAAGGATATCATATGCAAATGTTCTCTGCTTATCCGACAGGTTACCGCCTTTATTGTTCAACAAGCCGGCAGCTTCCATGGCCAGCTGTTGGTTGCTAAGCGGTTCATCACCCATCCTGGAATAATAGACCATCTGTTGTTCAAGATCCTTCTTCAGCGAACCGTTTACTTTCGCGGCCAGTTCCATGTCGCCTGCAGCATATGCAGCTTCGAGGAAGTCGGCCGAAATACTATTGTGGAAATTCGCGCGGTTAGAAGTCATGCCATAAGGCACGTTCTCCTGCGACACGGATTGGTCGTATTTCCTAAGTACCTGTTTCGCTGAATCCTTTTTTCCTGCATTTACCAGCGACTTGGCAATAGTTGCGTGCGACAAACGGATGCTGTTGATGTGCCTGCGGTTTTCTTCGTCGAAGTACACGCCTTGTTTTGCAGCATTACCATATTTGAACTTTTCCATCACGTTGGTGAATGCTACTTCTCTTGCCACGATGCTGTTTTCAACAGGCACCAGTCGGTAACTCAAACCTTCGAGACGCACGTACTTGTCCAATCCCATCGAACGCAATTCCTGGATAGAAGTGAAACAAATAGGGCGCTGCCATTTATTTGCTGCAATCAATGCAAGAACAGCGAGGTCGTTCTTTTGCAGGAAGTTTCTTCCGATATCGATTTTTATTTCACTTACCACGCTGTCGCCCGGGTTCAGCTTCACGGTTTTTTTGATGTGTTCAACATCTACCGGAATAGTAAGCTTACGCACCGGCAGCACGTTTGCCTGGTCACCACTCTGCAGCGATACTTTATTTCTTTCGTCTTCGCTCGCTACCACTTCACGAAGTATTTTTTCAAGATCGTAGTATCGGTTCTGGTCGTAGTTCGGTAATGCATACACGGGAACCACGTTCCTGTTATTTCCCTGGATCTGTTCCGCGGTGAAGATTACATCTGCGGCAGGACTTTCATTTAGTTTATACCTGAGCTGATTCACATACCAGTCTGTTCCCAACAGGCTATAGTTGATCACGCGCAGGTCGGGGCGAATGCCCTCCACTTCCTGTGCATACCACAATGGATATGTGTCGTTGTCACCAAAGGTGAGCAGTATCGCATTTTCGGGTGTGCTTTCGAGATAGTTGTTACCAAGATCGCGTGCAAGTGTTTTCTGGCTGCGGTCGTGGTCGTCCCATTCTTCCGATGCCATCAACACGGGCACCGCAAGCAAACATATAATAAATGCTGCCCATGTGGCTCCTGCGCCTTTTATATATCGTGCAAGTTGTTCCCGCACATACACTACACCTAATCCGATCCAGATAGCGAATGCATAGAACGAACCTACGTATGCATAGTCACGCTCACGTGGCTGGTAACCCGATTGGTTCAGGTAAACAACAATAGCGAGGCCGGTGAAGAAGAACAGCAGGAACGATACAAAGAAGTCGCGCTTGTGCCTGGTATAATGAAATGCCATACCAAGTATACCGAGCACAAGGGGCAGGAAGTAAAGTTTGTTGTTTGCTTTATTCTTATTGCCTGCAGTATCGGGCAGCTCGTCGGTAGTGCTATGGAATAACTTATCGATAAACGTTATGCCGCTGTACCAGTTTCCATCGCGAATATTTCCAAAACCCTGCAGGTCGTTTTGTTTGCCTGCAAAGTTCCACATGAAGTAACGCCAGTACATCCAGCGGAATTGGTAATCGAAGAAGTATCGTATTTCATTGGCCATGGAAGGATCGTCGCCTTCTTCTACGCCACCGAATTCACGATAAACAAATTGTTGGTTGCGTTCGTTACCATTGTCCCACATGCGCGGGAAAAGGTGCGCAGTTTCCATGCTGCTGAAATCCTGCTTCTGGATTTTACCTGCTTTCTCGTAACTGTTTTCGCCTTTCACATACAGGTCGCCTACTTCTTTAAAGTCTTCGTTCGAAGTTTCTTCGGTGAAGTAAGGTCCAAACAAGATCGGCCAGTCGCCATACTGTTCACGGCTCAGGTAACCCACCAGGCTCACGGGATTATCCACATTATACATATCCACTGAAGGATTTGCATTCGAGCGGATCAATGTGGTGAAGTATGTAGAATAACCGATGATGATAAAGATGGTAGACCATATAGCGAGGCGAAGTACCGAATGAATCTTGCTCTTATAATTATTGGCGATGGCAATGAGCACACCGAGAACAATGAGGAAGATCACAAACGAACCTGCCGAGGTCAAAAACGGAAAACAGAACAGCAATACGATGGCCGACAACCACACCGGGAATCCCTTAAACTTCTGAATATCCTGTGCTTTAAAGCGAAGGCCAAGAACCAATAATGCTGAAACGAGCACGAAGTAGAATGCAAAACCAACAAAGAATGGCGTGCCAAGTTCATTTACAAAGAAGATGTCGAACGAGCCGGCACCTTTGATGGACCACTGGATAATTGCTACCTGCACAATGCCTGTGATCACGCATCCCAGTATGAAGGCGAAGAATGTACCCCAGCGGGTAACATTGTATCGCTTAAAGTAGATTACCATGATGATGGCCGGGATGGTTAACAGGTTCAATAAGAGCACACCTATTGAAAGGCCCATCATATAAAATATAAAGATGAGCCAGCGGTCGGCGCGTGAGAAGCGGTGACCGTCGGTGGTAGATTCCTGGTCTACCTCGTGTTCCCATTTAAGAATAGCCCAGAATACGATGGCAGTAAATAACGAAGAAAGGGCGTACACTTCGCCTTCAACGGCGCTGTACCAGAACGAATCTGAGAATGTATAAGCAAGCGCACCAACCACACCGGCTGTCATAATGCCGATCACCTGGTTGCCGGTCAAAGGCGTTTTATTTGCCGTTTGAACGATTTTACGGGCAAAGTGGGTGATGGTCCAGAACAGTAATAAAATGGTAAAGCCGCTGGCAATGGCGCTCATAAAATTGACGCCGCGGGCTGCGGTTTCGGGATTGTCGCC
>JAFAGE010000411.1 GCA_023423015.1 Bacteroidota bacterium | reverse complement strand
CCGCTGCATATATTCTTCAACAACCATCACAACATACTACCGGAAATTTCTTTGTCGACGAAGATGTTTTGCGGGCGAAGGGTGTGGATAATTTTGATGCGTATGCGTTAAATCCGGGGGTAAACTTATTACCCGACCTCTTCCTTTAACCTGCCTCTATTTCGTATTTTTGTCGGATGCAAGATTACCTTTCGGGTCTGAACGAGCAACAGAAAGAAGCAGTGCTGCATAAAGATGGTCCCCTGATGATCGTTGCCGGCGCTGGTAGTGGAAAAACAAAGGTGCTGACAACCAGGATTGCCCATCTGATGGCACATCATCACGTTGATGCATTCAACATCCTGGCACTCACTTTTACGAATAAGGCCGCGAAAGAAATGAAGGAAAGGGTGGAGCATGTACTGGGAAATACAGAGGCCCGAAATCTGTACATCGGCACTTTTCACAGCGTTTTCGCACGAATTCTAAGAGGCGAAGCACCCCGCTTAGGTTATCCTTCCAATTTCACCATTTACGATACCGACGATGCACGAGGTGTAGTGAAGACTGTAGTGAATGAACTTGGCCTCGACGACAAACTTTACAAACCTTCTTCCGTTTATAACCGCATTTCAAGCGCAAAGAACGCACTTGTAGGTCCTGCAGAATACGCTAACGACTACGGAATTCAGCAGGAAGATATGCGAAGCAACAGGCCCGCACTGGCTCAAATCTATGATGCATACTGCAAACGTTGCTTCAAAAATGGTGCAATGGATTTCGATGACTTACTGATTAAGTTTTACGAACTCCTCAAGTTTTTCCCCGATGCATTGCACAAGTACCAGCACAAGTTCAAGTACATTCTGATAGACGAGTACCAGGATACCAACCCCGCACAATACGAAATCATCAAGTTGCTTGGAGCTGCACACGAAAATGTGTGCGTGGTGGGCGACGATGCGCAGAGTATCTACAGCTTCCGCGGTGCTACGATCCAGAATATTCTCCAGTTTCAAAAAGATTACGAAGATGTTACTGTAATTAAACTGGAACAGAACTATCGCAGTTCGCAGACCATTATCAAGGTGGCCAATGAAGTGATCAGGAACAACAAAGGCCAGATCCCTAAAAACCTTTGGACCGATAATCACGAAGGGGAGAAGATAAAGCTGGTGAGAACAATGACTGACAACGACGAGGGAAAGTTTGTTGCCGACACCATCCAGGAACGTAAACTCCGCAACCACTATCGTAATAACGATTTTGCAATACTCTATCGCACAAACGCACAAAGCCGTGCATTTGAAGAAAGTTTACGAAGGATGGGAATTCCATATACCATTTATGGAGGCATTAGTTTCTACCAACGAAAGGAGATCAAAGATTTTGTTGCATATCTGCGATTGCTGGTAAACACCCGCGATGAAGAAAGCCTGAAGAGAATTATCAACTATCCCGTGCGCGGCATTGGTAAAACTTCAGTTGACCGTGCAATATTAGCTGCAAATGCGAACAACATCCCGATGTGGGAAGTACTTGAGAATGCCTCAAATTATGGCTTTAAAGCAGGTACCCTGGAATCGATTGAAAACTTTGTGTTGATGATCCGCTCTTTTGCCAGCATGCTGAAAGACAAGAATGCTTACGAAGTTGCGATTCATGTTGGCAAGCAGACGAATTTTGTGAGAGAGTTGTTCAACGACAAAAGCACAGAAGGTGTAGCGAGATACGAAAACGTACAGGAACTGTTGAATTCAATAAAGGAGTTCACTGAAACTCCTGGCAATGAAGACGGAGAGGTTGGTGATAAAAGCCTGGGGGCTTACCTGCAGCAAATCACGTTGCTTACCGATGCGGACGATAAAGATCCTGCATCCGATACGGTTAAGCTGATGACAATACACGCCGCGAAAGGTCTTGAGTTTAGTTGCGTATTCGCCTGCGGTTTGGAAGAAATGCTATTCCCAAGTGGCCTTTCAATCAATACACGCGAAGAATTGGAGGAAGAGCGCCGCTTATTCTATGTTGTGATAACGCGTGCGAAAAAAGAATTGTGGATCACTTACGCAAATACGAGATATAAGTTTGGTTCACTTGTGCAGAATGAACCCAGCCGCTTTATAAAGGAACTGCCTGATGAATTTCTTGACCGCAGTTTCTCAGGTGGTGGTGCGAGAAACCAACAGGGAAGCTTTTTTGGATCTGGCGGGTCTGCTTACGACAGGTTACATCGTGGGTTTGATAGCAGCACTGCTCAGGCTGAAAGAAGATATGGACCTCCGGCAGGCAGAAATCCGCAACCATCTTACATCACACCGAAACCAACGCCTAAACAGGTGGAGCATGTGCCATCTCCCGACTTCGCTCCGAGTGACACATCCACCCTGCAACCAGGAAATCGTGTTGAACACCAGAAATTTGGATTTGGTGAGGTGATAAAGATGGAGGGATCTGCACATAACCCCATTGCTACGGTGAAATTTGACCTGAACGGAGAGAAGAAAATCATGCTGAACTACGCGAAACTTCGCATACTGTAACGGCAGGCTCCTTCTGCAGATTATTGTAACTTGTATACCTCAATAAGGATGGGTGAAGCTATTTCTACCAGTAACGTTACTGTTTTGTATCTGTGTGTCTGAACCTTCCGACGCTGCAGCCCAGCGTAAAAAGGTTCGTATTAAACCCTCAGCCAACTTCACCGTACAGCAGCTCGCTCCAAACGTTTGGGCAGCGATTCACAACCAACATTATGGTAAGGCTATCTGCAATGCAGGAATCGTAGATCTTGGCGACAAAACATTGGTGTATGATCCATTTATGAGTCCATCGGCAGCAGCCGAATTACGAGACATAGCGCGTAAGCTTACGGGCAATAAAAATTTTTACATCGTTAACAGTCATTATCACACCGACCATATTCGCGGGAACCAGGCATTTCTTCCCAATGCAACCATATTCGGCACAAGTATGACGCGAACCCTTATCGAGATAAACGAACCTTCTGAGCAGGAATGGGAGAAAAAGCATGTGCCTACTCTTTTGCAGGCAATCAGGAAAAGAATGGTCAACGCCAGTGAAATAGATCGGCAGGAGATGCCATACTGGGTCGGCTACTATGAAGGAATAATGGAATCATCCGATTTCTTATTTACAGCTTTACCCGACTACACGTTTGATGATTCTTTATGGATCGAAGGAAAGGAGGTCAGCGTAAAACTCGTTGAATGGCGAAATGGTCACACCGTTAGTGATGCCGTTCTTTTGATCCCATCTCTTGGAATTGCTTTTATGGGCGACCTGTTATGTACCGACAGGCATCCATGGTTAAGTGATGGCGATGTAGACGGATGGAAAAGCGCTCTTAAAACTTTTTACGAAGACAAGGCTTACCACATATATCTGCCTGGCCATGGTGCTGTATCCGGAAAGGAATCTTTAAAGATTTTATACGATTACCTGGTAGATGTTCAGAAGATGTGCAACGGTGCGGTAACCGATTCTGCACAGGCTGCCTTGATGAACGAACCCATTCCACTCCAATACAGGAGTTGGTTGTGTGGGCGGTTCTATCAACCTAATATTCAATTCCTGATTAACTCTGCGCGGCATAGGTCTCAAGGAAGAGCAGCCGGCAGAAATTAATCATGCCGGCTGCTGATTCATGCGCCCTGCTTTAAGGCTTCGCGCGTTTTCTTTTCACTTCCGATGAATATCTTTTTCCCATTGATAATTACGGGACGCTTTAGAAACGTGTATTCATCCAGTATAAGCTTTCGATAATCTTTCTCCGTGAGCTTCTTGTCTTTGAGGCCCATTTCTTTGTACTTCAATGCTCTTCTGCTGAACAAGGCTTCATAAGATCCAGCCATTTCTTTCAGCTGGTCTAATTGCTCCGGAGTTATTTTTTCTACTTTGATATTTTGCAGTTCGTACCCTTTTTTATCTGCCTTTATATCCTGCAAAATTTCCTGGCAGGTACCACAGTTTGCCAGATGATAAATTTTCTTCACAATTTTCTGATCTTGATATTCCTGAACCATACTGTGTCGCCATGATCCTGCAGTGAAATGCGGCCTTTCTTAAATGTTCCGAATGCAGGCCATTCTTTAAACTTACTGTTGGCGATCATGTTTTTCCAACTATCGTCCCACAGTGTTGTTTTAACTACTGTCGGTCCATTCAGGCGGAATTCCAGCGAATCATTGTTGATGATAATTTCAGCTGTATTCCACTCTCCCACCGCCTTTACGGTTTCAGGACTTGAAGTAATTAAATCATACAAATCGCCAGCACGATGCTTAACGATTTTTGCATCCGGGTGACCATCATTATCAAGAACCTGCATTTCAGGCCCTGTACGGTAGTCGTCCTGGTGTTCGGGAGCTTCATTCACATTGAAGATGATACCGCTATTACCATTCTTACTGATCTTCCAATCAACTTTCAGGTGATATTTTTCAAATTCCTCGTTGGTAATAAGCGAACCGCCACCTCCACCTTTCGGATCGAGCATGAGCGCACCGTCTTCTACCTTCCAGGATTCGAGATTGGTTTTGTTCAGATAGCTATGCCATCCATTTTTTGATTGTCCATCGAACAACAGCGTCCATCCTTCTGCTTTCTCAGCGTCAGTCAGCACGTTTGGTGTTCCCGAAGCAGCGGCGTTATTCATGGCTGTATCATTTTCGTTTTCAGCATTGCCCGAAGATGCCGGTGCTGGTCCGCAGGCTACATATAAAAGCGACACTGCGGCAATTAGTGCTAAACGCATGTTAGAATTATTTTTTGAGTGATAGGATGTACTTCACCATTTCTCTTGCATCTTCATCGGGAAGATCCGCATGGGGAGTCATCGGGATGTTACCCCAGTTGCCCATTCCTCCTTTCTTGATTTTTGAAACGAGTGTGTCAACTACTGCCGGTGTGTTTTCATATTTATTTGCTACATCCTGGTAAGAAGGTCCAATCACTTTCTTATCAATCGCGTGGCAGGTAGTGCAATCACTCGCACCGATCAGCTCAAGGCCTTTCACGTTAGCGATTTCTCCACCGGCACCTGCTGCAGGTTCGTTTGTGGTAGCCGACCCGGTATCTGTACCTGCATTGTTTTCACTGGCATTATCTGAATTTCCTCCGCTATCACCGCATGAATACATCAGTGCTGAAGCAAAAAGAACCACTAAGAATTTTTTCATATCTGTGCTTTTTTTGTTTTAAAATATTTCAAACTCTACTGCAATCCTAATACCGATCTGTTGAAAGCCTCATCACTGCCTGTTCCGGCAAAGTCGTCGAAAGCTTTTTCCGTTACGCGAATGATGTGCTCAGCAATGAAGGGTGCACCTTCTTTTGCGCCCTGTTCAGGGTGCTTGATGGCACACTCCCATTCCATTACGGCCCAGCCAGCATAATCGTATGCAGCCAGTTTGCTGAAAACAGATTTAAAATCAACCTGTCCGTCACCCAGCGAACGGAAGCGTCCTGCACGATTCACCCATCCCTGGTAACCGCCATATACCCCTTGTTTTCCGGTGGGGTTGAATTCGGCGTCTTTTACATGGAACATCCGGATGCGCTCGTGATAATAATCAATGTATGTGAGATAATCCAGGCATTGCAAAACAAAATGACTCGGATCGTATAACAAACATGCTCTCGGGTGATCGTTTACCTCTTTCAGGAACATCTCATAGGTTTCACCATCGTGCAAATCTTCGCCCGGGTGAATTTCATAACAAAGGTCTACGCCGTTCTCATCATATACGTCGAGGATGGGTTTCCAGCGTTTTGCAAGTTCCTTAAACCCGGTTTCAACTAATCCTGCGGGACGTTGTGGCCATGGGTATACGGTGTGCCATAATAATGCCCCACTGAATGTTGCTGCTGCATTGAGCCCAAGGTTCTTTGATGCCTGGGCCGCCCATTTTACCTGTTGCACTGCCCATTCTGTGCGGCCTTTCGGGTTATTTCTTTTGTTTTCCGGCGCAAATCCATCGATCAAAGGGTCGTATGCCGGGTGAACCGCTACAAGTTGACCTTGCAGGTGGGTAGAAAGTTCCGTAATCTCCACGCCTGTTTCATTGATCTTTCCTTTCAACTCGTCGGCATAAGTCTTACTCTCTGCCGCTTTCTGAAGGTCTATACATCTCGGATCCCACGTCGGGATTTGCACCCCGGTGAATCCGAGCGATTTCGCCCATTTACAAATGCTGATTATATCGTTGAATGGAGCGGCATCGCCCATGAACTGTGCGAGGAAGATGCCAGGGCCTTTCAATGTTTTCATTGGTTATTCATTTATGATTTATCAAACCGTATGTTTCGTCCATTTTTCCTTCGACTGAGCAGATGCTACAACATTGTCGATGAATGCCATACCGCGAATTCCGTCTTCCACTCCGGGGAAGTCCAGATTCTCAGGCTGCGGCTGTTTGCCATCGATCTTAGCGCTCAATGTGAGAGCGAAGTTGCGGTAGATATTTGCAAATGCTTCCAGGTAGCCTTCAGGGTGACCGCCAGGGGTACGGAGATTTGCCAATGCCGTTTTTGAAAGGTTAGAATAGTTTGCACCCGCACGCAGAATCTGTGTGGGTTGGTCGAGCCATTTAACCAGGAGGGTATTTGGTTCGTGCTGTGCCCATTCAATGCCACCTTTTTCACCATATACACGAATTTTCAACGCATTTTCTTCTCCTGCTGCAACCTGCGAAGCCATCAGAACGCCCGCAGCGCCGTTTTCAAATTTCAGCAGAACGTTTCCATCGTCGTCGAGGTGTCTTCCTTCTACCATTATATTAAGGTCGGCGCAGAGTTCAGTTATTTTTAAACCGGTGATGTATTCTGCAAGGTGAGCAGCATGCGTACCGATATCACCCATACAACCTGACTTTCCGCTCTTTTTCGGGTCAGTTCTCCAGGCAGCCTGTGCATTACCTTCCCGCTCGGTCAGCTTGCTCAGCCATCCCTGGGGATATTCTACATAGACTTTCCTGATTTTGCCGAGCGCACCGTCTTTCACCATCGCTTTGGCGTGTTTCACGAGCGGATATCCCGAATAGGTATGAGTAAGGCAAAGCGTCAAACCAGTTTCTTCAACCTTCTTTTTCAATTGACGTGCTTCATCAAGCGTAAACGTGATGGGTTTTTCGATTACCACGTGAAATCCATTGTCGAGTGCCATCATCGCAGGAGCGAAGTGCGCAAAGTTTGGAGTAACAATCGTTACAAAATCCATTCTTTTGTCTGCACCAAGTTTGCTTTCCTTCGAAATCATTTCTTCGAAGGTGAGATACGTCCTGTCTTCGGGGAGGAACAGTGAACGCGCAGAGTCAACAGCAATTTCGGGATTGATGCTTAAGGCTCCACACGATAGTTCAATTAATCCATCCATGTTGGCAGCAAGTCTGTGAACGGCACCGATGAAAGCGTCTTTACCACCTCCTACCATTCCCATTCGTAATTTTCTGTTCATGAAAAACGTTATTAGAAAATATTAAAATGATTATACCTATAATAATACACTGTCAAGAAGAACAGGATATTTTTATAGGGCCATGAAATTACGCCATTGGTTCTTTTGAAAAAATATTTTGTCTTTCGCGGACATATGATGATTCAGGTGGTGTATATTCATGGGCATGAAGAGGTTGACGATTCTTGCTATCGCCGGCAATATTTTGCTGTGTGTACCATACACAAGCATTGCACAAAAGCAACATAAAAGCATCAGCTTCAAAAAGGAAGTGCTCACAAACGACTTCATTTCAGAAGGGGTAACCATTGCTGATGTTGATAAAGATGGTAAAACCGATGTGCTCGCCGGCACACACTGGTTCAAGGCACCATCCTGGCAAAAAATGGATCTCGCTGCGCCACTGAAATTTAAAACAACAATTTACGGTAACGCATTCCTCCACTTTGCCCTCGATGTAAATCATGATGGATGGCAGGATCTTATTCGTATCGACTTTCCCGGTAAACCGGCATGGTGGCACGAAAACCCTGCAAACAAAAAGGGTCATTGGAAACAGCATATGATTTATCCATCAGTA
>JAFAGE010000384.1 GCA_023423015.1 Bacteroidota bacterium | reverse complement strand
CTTATGTAGTCATTCTCCAGTTCAACCACTTTCCATTCTTTGTTAACGGGATTGTTGGTATATCCATCGTAGCGGAAGTAGGGATAGATCTTCGTGATATCCGGAACCGGATCGGGATCAGAAAACGGATAGGTACGGAAATTTTTTTTGTACTCGCGGATCGTAGCATCATTCTGTGCAGCAGCGCCAAATACTATCAACAAGGCCTGAGCAATCAACAACAGTCTTTTCATGCAGTAATTCTTCTATTATTTTTTTAGAGTATACACGTTTACTGTGGCATTATTTATTCCAAATACAAACTTTTCATCGTTGCCGGATTTTATCCGCTGCAGCGAACGCACGTCGCCCCGCAACCTGAATCCGCTCTTCCACTGCGGCACATAAGTAAATTCCCCTTTGCCATTTCCAAGCAACAGTATTCCATGATTGGCGTCGTAGCGGCTATAGCGTATGCGCGTCCACGCATTGTTACCGGCCAGCACAAGATCAGTATGTCCGTCATTATTTGCATCAACAGCTTCGATGCCATAAACAGGTGAATACTGCGCCTCAATTGGCAGCTCCTTTAAGGTTAATCCTGCAGCTCCGTCGTTCTGCAAATACACCGTTGCAAGTTGTTGCGCAGTCAACTCCGCGGCGTCATCGAGCTGGCCCTGGTCGAATAATTCGTTAATCGTTGCATTTGCGTAAGTACTGTATTTGAGATATTTCTTCTTCAGTATTGGCAGCTGATCCATCAGGTCATCTCTCGACAAGGCCGGGTAAGATTTTCCATCTATGTAATAACTGAGTATCGGATCAATAGATCCGTTTCCATCGAAATCTTTATAGTGAATCGTCAATGGTTCTTTTTCGGTAGCGCGGAATTGCGCATTGTAGCCGAGGTTGCCGAGAACGAAATCCTGGTCGCCGTCTCCATCGAAATCTGCAGCATGTATTCTATTCCACCATCCCGACGATGCGAACCTGATATAGGTGCCGGATGCATCCGCCAGTTTTCCATTAGTATTGCTGAATACTTTTACGGGCATCCACTCTCCCACCACGATTAATTCGGGGAGTTTATCGCCGTTCAGATCAACCCAGCGTGCATCGGTCACCATTCCTACGGATTGTACGGCTTGCGCAATCGTTAAAGTGGCATCCGAAAACACACCCTTGCCGTCGTTCAACAACAACCGGCTCGAAGGAGCTGTTGGATATCTGCCCGGAACCACCCTTCCTCCCATAAAAACATCCATGTCTCCGTCTCCATCTATGTCTGCATGTCTTACACAGCCGGTACTCACAAACACATCAGGTATTGCATCGCCCTTCTTTGTAAAATTTCCTCTCCCATCGTTGATGTAGAGTCTGTCTTTCAGCAGCGGATCATCTACTTTGAATTCATATCCGCCGCTTCCTACGTACAGGTCAACATCACCATCAGCGTCAGCATCAAAAAATTCTGCAGCAACGTCTTCACTTGCAGAATCTGCTGAAAATGCCGTCTGTGCCTTTGCTACCAACCTTCCCGCCGCGTTCTGCAGGAACAACTGTCCAGCCTGTCCCTTCGCACCTCCTATATAAAGATCATCTCTTCCATCTTTGTTCACATCTGCTACCGCCATGCATGGACCTTGCCGCGAGATGTAATTAGGCATCAACAATTGCGTATTAAAATCGTTGAAAATATTTTCCCTATGCCTGAACGAAATCGAATCCGCAGTAAAATATTTCCGGGCCGTGTCGGTCTTCAGGTATTGCCAGGTTTCCGTAGCACTTCCGATTTCAACAGTTATTGTTTGCTGAGATTTGACGTCTTTAAGTAATTGGGTACGATCATTCGGCCATATCACTCTTATAGAATCAACCACTGCGTTGGTGCCAATGCCAAAGTTCAGATTCGGATCTACCGAAGATTGAAATCCACGGACGGGTTGTTGTTCCTGGAAATATTTCTCTCCTTTGCAGTACAAGGTCACTTTACTCCCGATTCCCCAGGGATTTGAAGCTTCGCCCTTCAAAACTATTTTCAGGTAGTTGTTGTTCTTTTTTCTCTCACTATTATTCTTATACACTCCCGCAACTTCATTGGTATTGTTGACAACGAGGTCGAGGTCGCCATCATTATCTACATCTGCGTACACTGCCCCGGCTGATACACCAGATTGATTAAATCCCCATTCTACAGTACGTTTTACAAATGATCCATCTCCTTTATTCTTGTATATATAATTCGGAATTCTGTTGGTCGGCATTTTCGCGATGAAGTCGTTTACTGCTACTTCCTTATTCTGCGCCTGGGCTTTTACGGTTTCATCCACCGTGTATTTTAAGAAATCTAATTCTGTGTAGTCTTTAACATAGCCATTCGATACGAACAGATCTTTATAACCATCGTTATCAAAATCCCCGAATAACGAAGCCCAGCTCCAGTCGGTATTCGCTACTCCGGCAATCTGTGCCACCTCGCTGAATGTTCCGTCACCATTGTTTTTGTGCAGCATATTTCGGCTGAACTGAAAATAAAATCCCTTGGTGAAAAGCATCTGCATCTTGTCGAAATTCTCCGCACCACTATGCATTTTCTGCGTGTAGTTGTCTTCGGGCAGCATGTCGAGCGTTACCAGGTCCTGGTAGCCATCATTGTTGTAATCGGCAAAATCGGATCCCATCGAAAACAGGGAAATGTGATCCATACATTCTGCAAGTTTTTCTGAAAAAGTTCCGTCCTGGTTGTTGATAAAGAGGTAATCGGGTTCATTAAAGTCGTTCGAAACATGAACATCGGGCCAGCCATCCATGTTTATGTCTGCAATGGCGAGACCAAGTCCGAAACTCAGCACGTTGGAAATTATTCCTGCTGAATCGCTGACGTTCCTGAATTTCCCCGCGTCGTTTCTATAAAGTTTACTCGCGAAATGCGGGTTGCGCTGGCTGCGGATGCTCGTCATTTCCTGCACTCCGCCGGTGTATTGCTGCAGGGAATGATTGATCAGGAACATGTCGAGGTCATTGTCCTTATCATAGTCGAAGAAGGCAGCCTGGGTTGAATATCCTTCGTCTGCCAAGCCGTACTCTCTTGCTTTCTCGGTAAATGTGAGGTCGCCGTTGTTGATGAAGAGAAGATTTCGTCTGCGCATCGGGTCGCCGTCTGCAGAACGGCAGATGTAGATATCGAGTTTACCATCCTGGTTAATATCGACCATCGTTGCACCCGTACACCATCCCTGTTTTTCAGCAATACCACTTTTGTCGGTAATATTTTCAAATTTCCAGTTGCCCTTATTCAGGTACAGCCGGTTTTTCACCATATTCCCTGTAAAAAGAATATCCTGAAGACCATCGTTGTTAATGTCACCCACTGCCACGCCACCTCCGTTGTAGAAGTAGCCATAGTTCATCACGTTGAGGTTTTCACCTTCAAACAATTCATTTTTAAATTCAATCCCGGTTGATCCGGGGTCGAGCAGCGTAAATAATTTGGTTTCATCTTCAGTGCTACAGGAAGCACTTAAGATGACAAATGCCGTGATGACTTTGCGGGTGAGGTTCATGTCGGGGAGAGGTATGATGTTGTCTTAAATAGCAAGGATTCCATTGCTTGCGCAATGGAATCCTGTGCCTGTCAAATCTATTTCTGTTATGGATTGGTATCCCACCACAATGGAGTGGTTACCTTGTCTGGTCCATTTAGCAGAGCCTTGGCTTTTTCCACCTCCGGTCCGTTTACAAGCACCTCGTTCTCGAGGAACGGTATGCGGCGGATGTAAGCGGTATTTGGATTCGGAATATCCGGGTTGTCGGAATTCGCAACGGGGTAAAGCTTGAGGTAGCGGCTTCTGCGGTAGTCGGCCCATGCTTCATAGCCATCTGGGAATAATGCCAGCCATTTCTGCGTTGCAATCTGCTCGCGTTGAGTAGCGAGGTCGCCTCCCCAGGCTACCGGAATATCCGTCATCGCCGGTGAATTCAGGAAGTCGTTTGGTGCCACAGGCGTAGCTGTGCTGCCAATATACGAGTTGATAACTGCATTATCGGTAATGCCCCATTGCTTCATCGAGTTTGCGATACCTTGTTCGTAAAGGTCTTTCGCAGATCCTCCCATATTCCAGTTGAGCAATGCGCCTTCAGCACGCAGGAAGTATGCTTCGGCAGTTGACATTACGTTCTGCGGTGTTTCCAGGTGATTGTTTACACCTCCGAAAGCAGTAGACGACCATCTTGCACCCACGTGCGAGTTTGCACCAGGGAGGTTGATGGCTTCAGTCTGCTGTGTAGAAGTGAGACCATTTCTCAAACCATGGTACTCGCCTGTTCCATCCGGATCAGTGTTACTTGCGCCGGTTGGAAGAAAGTATACTGGCATACGTGGGTCGTCATAACCTTTAAGCACAGATTCCATTGCGGCACTCATACGGAACTCGTTCCAGTCCGACATGATTGAAAGACCATTACCATCGTCGCCTCTTGTGCTGCGTTTGATCAACGCGTCATCATCGGGGCTTGTGGTAAATACTCCCGCTGCAACAGCTTCTTCTGCTTCTGCCTGGCCTCTCTGTGGATCAACATTTGAAATTCTCACAGCAAGCCTTAAGCGAAGTGTATTGGCAAACTTGATCCATTTGCTCACATCACCGCCGTAGATCAGGTCGAATGCACCATAAGGTGATGCTCCTGTATTGGCGTTAAGTGTATTAACAGCTGAATCGAGTTTTTTGAAGAAGTCGTCATAAATCTGCTCCTGCGCGTCATAAGGTACTGCAGTACCCGGCTGACCGGCAGAGAAATAAGGAATAGGACCCCAGTAATCTGTCACGCGGTGGAACGCGAACACCCACACGATCTGGGACAATGCGTACTCGGCAGAACCGGGTTCAGCATTTTCGAAAATCGTTTGAAGCTGAGGTACAACATCCGTATAAACGGGGTTGAACGCTGCACCCACCCAGTCCATACGAATCACGTTCCTGTCGGAAGGAAAGTATGTAGCGGTTGATGCGAAATACTGCGCGTATTGGTCGGCAAAAAGATTTTGCGCAACCTGGTAGTTCCACTGGCTGTTCGTAGCTACTGATTGAGCCTTTGAGAACAGGAAGGGAAACTCAGTTGGACCGACCGTAGGAATACTGTTTTTGTCGGTGTTGATATTGTCGAAACTTTTGGTACATCCGGCCAACATGGTGCCTGCAACAGCCACCATGCAGATCCCTGACCAAAATCGCTTTATATGCATTTTCATATTCTTCATTTTAATCTTAGTGGATTTAGAAGGTGAGTTGAAGATTTAAGCCTACTGTTCTTGTTGAAGGCAGTGCGCCATATTCAATACCTTGCCAGTTGCCATTTCCAAGGCTCAGATCGGGGTCAAACCACATTTTGCGTTTGCCGATACCAGGAATGTCGAATTTCGAACTTCCTCTATAGAGCCAAAGCACGTTTCTTGCAACGAACGATAGCCTTGCACTTTTAATGAAGAATGCTGTGCTCATCGGGATGTTGTAGCCGAGTGAAAGTTCCCTTACCCTGAAGCTTGTTGCATCATAAGCGAAGAATTCACCCAAACCATAACGTTTACCGGAAGCCACCTGCCAGAATCCCTGTGCATTTGTTTTTACATCTACGTCATTTCCATTTACGTCAACACCACCGAGATCCCATGAATTTGCTTCCCTGAACTGCTCGGTTCCTTCAGTGATACCGCTGAATGCCAGGT
>JAFAGE010000358.1 GCA_023423015.1 Bacteroidota bacterium | reverse complement strand
ATGTTGTGCAGCCTGTCGGACAGCTTGATCAGGATTACACGGGGATCGTCGGTCAGCGTGAGCAGGATCTTCCGGAAGTTTTCCGCCTGCTGCGAGGCGCTCACGTCGATCACATTAGAGATTTTGGTTAGCCCATCAACAATCCTCGCTATTTCTGAACCAAACACCTTTTCGATGTCTTCCAGGGTTACATCGGTATCTTCTACGGTATCGTGTAACAGGCAGCAGATGGTTGAACGCACGCCGAGGCCTATTTCTTCAACGCAGATCTTGGCAACTGCAAGAGGATGAAGAATATATGGCTCCCCGCTTTTACGCCGCATTGTTTTATGGGCATCGGCGGCCATTTCAAAGGCCATGCGGATCAGTTCTTTGTCACCGGGTTTTAACTTTGGTTTGAGAGCGCGTAGAAGGGAGCGGTATTCCCTGATAATGAGCTTCTTTTCCTGTTCCTGGTTGAGGTTGTATTTCGGCTGCGCTGCTACAGTATCCATCTCTACGAATTTACATAAATTGGCTGGTTTTACTTAAACGCTTAGTTTTGCACCCCCAATATCAACAAAAGCGGATGTGGCGAAATTGGTAGACGCACTAGACTTAGGATCTAGCGCCGCGAGGCATGGGGGTTCGAGTCCCTCCATCCGCACTTAAGTTACTTTTAACTATTTTCTTTAATGGCTACAATTACACGTGAGAACATCGGGGTACTGAACGACAAAATAACCGTGAAGGTTGGGAAAGAAGATTACATTACTTCTTTCGAAAAATCGCTCAAGAATTATGGTAAATCGGCCAATATTCCCGGCTTCAGAAAGGGGATGGTGCCCGCAGGCATGATCAAAAAGCTTCATGGACAGGCGGTATTTACCGATGAGGTGTTGCGAACAGTGGAAAAGGAGCTTACCAAATACATGGACAGCGAAAAGCTGAACATATTTGCACAGCCTCTTCCGGTGGCAGAGAACGATCCCAACAACCTGGACGTAAACAATCCTCAGGAATACACCTTCGGGTTTGAAGTTGGGTTGAAGCCTGAATTCACGGTTGCCGAGATTTCGCAGGAAACATTGCCACTTTATAAAGTGGAAGTGACTGACGAAATGATCGACAAACAGGTGGAAAGAATCCGCAAGGGGTATGGGAAGAAAAAAGATCCTGAAGGCGACAACAGTGAAGAAAATATTGAACCCGCCGAATTAAACGAAGAGCTGTTTAAGGCTGCCTACCCGGCGAAAGAAATCACCAATGTGGATGATTTCAGGCAAGCCATACGCGACGACATGCAGGAATACTGGGATACTCAATCGCGTAATCACCTTCAACACGAAATCTATCACAGGCTGCTTGACAAGACCCAGATTGACTTTCCGGAATCATTCCTGAAACGCTGGCTCGAAGTGGGAACGGAGAAGCAAAAATCCCCGGAAGATGTGGAAAAGGAATACCCGGGCTTTAAAAATCAGCTGAAATGGTCGCTGATCACTGACAAGCTGGCTACAGACCAGAAACTGGAAGTTACCCCGGACGACATCAGGGATTTCGCCAAAAAACAGCTGTTCGGATACATGGGTGCCCAGAACCTGGGCGACGATCAACCCTGGGTTGAAGACTATGTAAACCGCATGATGCAGGATCGCAAATTCATCGACGATACTTACTACAGGCTGCGTGCTGAAAAAATATTCGAATGGGCCGAAAACCAGGTTCAGAAAGAAGAAAAGAAGGTGAGCGAAGAAGACTTTACTAAGGAACTGCAGGCCCACGAGCACGAACATTAATCGGGCGTATACGTCCAATGACGAAAGGTGAGAGGTGAAAGGAACAATGTCTTTCACTTTTCACCTTTCACATTTCACCTCCCTGGTTGCCATTCTGTCGCATTTTTGGCCGTTTAAAACTTTGGACGGAGATTTGGAAGGAAAACGGAAATATTCAATAGAAACAAATTAATATGGATTATCAGCAGGAATTTAAGAAATATGCGGTTAAACACCGTGGTGTTTCTTCCAACACGCTAGATGCTTATACCAAACACCAGGTCACCAATCTCACTCCAAATATCATCGAAGAAAGACCCATGAACATCGCGGTGATGGACGTTTACAGCCGTCTGATGATGGACCGCATTATCTTCCTGGGTTATCCAATCAATGATGAAGTTGCCAATATCGTAACAGCGCAACTTTTGTTTCTTGAAAGTACAGATCGCACGCGCGATATTCAGATGTACATCAACAGCCCGGGCGGTAGCGTTTATTCTGGTCTCGGCGTTTACGACACCATGCAATACATCACCCCCGACGTTTCAACCATCTGTATAGGTATGGCTGCTTCGATGGGTGCTGTTCTGCTTACTGCAGGAGCTCACGGCAAACGTACTGCACTTAAACATAGCCGCGTGATGATGCACCAGCCGAGTGGCGCCATTGGAGGACAGGCAAGTGATATCGATATCACCGTAAACGAGATCAAGAAAGTAAAGAAAAATCTTTACGATATTCTTGCTTTCCACACGGCAAAAACTCCAAAGCAGATTGAAAAGGATTGCGACCGCGACTATTGGCTCACTGCTGAAGAAGCAAAGGAATATGGCCTGGTAGACGAGGTGCTGATCATGAACCCAAGAAAGGAAAAGAAAGACTAAGAACCACTCAAATCCCGAAGAATTATGAACCTGCATTCAAAATACAATTCGAAGCCTTACAGGATGGACGACGACGATGATGATGATGATGATGAAAAGGAAAAAAAACCAAGTCCTGAGATGGGTATGTTGATGAAGAAGCTCGAAAAACACTTCTTCGAAACACGTTCAGTGTACCTGTGGGGTGCAGTGGATGACAAAACGGCAAGGGAAGTAACTACAAAGATGCTTCTCCTGGAAGCTGACAAACCCGGCGAAGAAATCAAGTTTTACATCAACAGCCCCGGTGGTGTGGTAACCAGCGGAATGGTGATCTACGACACGATGAAAATGCTGAAAAGCCCTGTAAGCACCATCTGTATGGGCCTGGCAGCTTCAATGGGCTCCATTCTGCTCAGCGGAGGCGTAAAAGGCAGACGCTTCATCTATCCACATGGTGAAGTGATGATTCACCAGCCAAGTCTTGGCGGACACATCCAGGGCGTAAGCGTTGACCTCGAAATCACCGCCCGCCAGACCCGCAGGGTAAAAGAAATCAGCGCAAAAATCCTGGCCGACAACTGCGGCAAGAAGGTTGAGCAGGTAATGAAGGATTTTGACCGCGACTATTGGATGGATGCCCGCGAATCGATCGAATATGGAATCGTGGACGAAGTGATCGAGAAGCTATAAATCGCTTGGAGGATCGACAAAAATCAGGGAACTTTGTAAGATGCGCAATCTGGTGCCACGCGGCAGCGGGGAGGGTAAGATAAAGAAATCAAGATGGCGAAAACTACTTTGCATTGCTCATTCTGCGGCCGCAGTCGCGACGAGGTTAAGATTCTGATAGCAGGACAGGAAGGTCACATCTGTGAGAACTGCGTTGAACATGCCCGCGAAATCATCGACCAGGAACTGATGGTGAAAAATGAAAACTCATCGCCATCAAATTTCAAGCTGAACGTTAAGAAACCTGTTGAAATCAAGAAATTTCTCGACGATTATGTTATCGGCCAGGACGATGCAAAACGTGTTCTTGCAGTAGCAGTATACAATCACTACAAGAGGCTGCAACAAAAACCTGTTGACAGCGAGATAGAAATAGAAAAAAGCAACATCGTGATGGTGGGTGAAACAGGAACAGGTAAAACCCTCCTGGCAAAAACCATCGCGAAGTTGCTGAATGTTCCCTTTGCAATAGTTGATGCAACTGTATTTACCGAGGCAGGTTATGTAGGCGAAGACGTGGAAAGTATTCTCACCCGTTTATTGCAGGTATGTAACTACGACGTTCCTGCGGCAGAACGCGGAATTGTTTACATCGATGAGATAGATAAGATTGCACGCAAAGGAGATAACCCTTCGATTACAAGGGATGTAAGCGGCGAAGGCGTTCAGCAGGGCCTGTTAAAACTCCTCGAAGGAACAGACGTTCTTGTTCCACCACAGGGAGGCAGGAAGCATCCCGAACAAAAGCTGATCAAAGTAAATACGCACAACATTCTCTTCATTTGTGGCGGTGCATTCGACGGCATCGATAAAGTGATCGCAAGGAGAGTAAACACCAATGCAATCGGGTTCAACGTCAACAAGGAACTGCAGGAAAATATGAAGAAGAATCTTCTTCAATATGTAAATGCCCGCGATCTGAAAACATTTGGTCTTATTCCCGAATTGCTTGGACGTTTACCGGTGGTAACTTATCTCAATCCGCTGGATGCCCCAACACTTCGATCGATTCTTACCGAACCAAGGAATGCACTCGTGAAACAATACCGCAAACTTTTTGAACTGGAAGGCATCAAACTCACACTTGATGATGCGGTACTCGACTTCATGGTAGAAAAGGCACTTGAATATAAACTCGGCGCAAGAGGCTTACGCAGCATCTGCGAAAGTATCCTTACCGATGCGATGTTCGAATTGCCTTCTTCAAAACAAACCAGTCTACACGTTGATCTTGAATATGCTGAAAACAAATTCAGCAAGAGCAAGATGAGCCTGCTGAAAGTGGCATAAACTTTTTTGCATGAAAGAACTTATCGAGAAGCTGAAATTGTCCGTAGGCATCACGGATGAACAGGCTGTTAAAGCTATCGAGGTAATCAAAGATTACACGAAACAGAAATTCCCGATGTTCGCCGGCGCTATCGATAATGTTTTCCAGGAAAAAAAGCAGGAATCGGACGACTTCCTTGAATGATCGGCAGATAATTTCTATTTTACTTCCGGAAACCCCATACGTACCCAAACCCTATCGTAATGAACCGCTTTGGCATCATGCCAGCGATCGTACTCTGCCTGCTTTCGCAACTTACCTTCGCCCAACCCGGATACAGACCAGGTTACATAATCAACCTTTCGAAAGATACAGTCCGCGGATTGATCCGTTATGAACCATGGATCTCCAGCCCGAAAACAATTACGTTCATGGGCAACCCGGGAGAAAAAGCAGAACTTACTCCCAGGCACATTCTCCGTTTTCACGTAGCAAAAAGAACATTTATTGCCTCCTACGTTGATGTAGATGAGCGGACTGATGACCTCACGGGCCTGACTACCGACGCGGCATTTAATACGAGGAAGGAAGCCGCATTTCTCGAACTAATGGTGGAAGGAAAGAAATCGCTCTACCACTATAGTGACGCGGGCGAGCTTTCGCATTTTTATATAGATCGCGACGGAAAACCTGAACTGCTTTTATTTAAAAGATACCTCACCGGAGAAGGCAAAGGACAGGCAGTTGCCAGCAGAAATCAGTTTCATACACAACTTGCGTCGTACCTGTTCGATTGCGCTGATGCAACCAAACAAATACCTGCAACTGCTTACGATTACAACAGCCTTCTTAAACTTTTCGAAAGCTACTTCACCTGCCACAATAAAACCGCCTTTACTTCAAAACCCAAACAACGAACCACGGGAACTTTCGGCCTTATGGCAGGCGCGTCTCATACAACATTGAAATTTCACACATCAGGTACACGAACGTATCTCAGTGACATGAAATATGACCCGTCGAAGAACATAACGGGAGGAGTTTATGGAAACATCTACTTCAATCGTTTGCTTGGCTTGAACAACGAACTCTTTTACACTTCTTTCAGGATGAACGGTGAATCTGAGAGATATACCAGTGAGAATGACTATTCCATTGTAAAAACCCATATCGGAGCATCGTATATCAAACTTTCAAATCAGCTATCAGTGCGCTTTGCAACGGGACGTGCAAAAATCAATCTAAGTGCAGGATTGTCGAGCGGCTTAATTACGAAAATGACAAACGAAAGAGAACAGACACTTAAATATTACAACAACGAACAAACAATCACCGGACCTGCAGTAGAAGCCATTCGCAGACTGGAAACAGGATTTATATGCGGGGCAGCAGTTTCACTTCAACGCTATTCTGCCATGCTGCATTATGAAAAGGCAAATGGATTCTCAGAAGCTTCGACTATCGGAGCAAAGGTGCAACGTGTGTACCTGTTTCTTGGATACAGCTTAAGCAAAAATTAATTGCAATTGAAATTTACCTGAGCACTTCGCGGGAAATAACAAGCTTCTGAATTTCGGAAGTTCCTTCGCCGATGGTGCAGAGTTTCGAATCGCGGTAAAATTTTTCTACCGGGAAGTCTTTGGTGTAACCATATCCGCCAAAAACCTGTACCGCTTCATTTGAAATTTTCACTGCCGCTTCACTCGCATAATATTTAGCCATCGCAGACTCCTTGGTTACGCTTTCACCCCTGTCTTTCAGGTGACACGCATGCCACGTAAGCAGCTCTGCTGCAGATATTTCTGTGGCCATGTCGGCAAGTTTAAAAGCTATTCCCTGGAAACTTGAGATGGGTTTATCGAACTGGTGACGTTCTTTTGAATATCTCAGCGATGCTTCGTAAGCGCCTTTTGCGATACCCAGCGATAATGCGGCAATAGAGATCCTTCCGCCGTCGAGTACTTTCATTGCCTGCTTGAAGCCTTCTCCCACTTCGCCGATACGGTTTGCATCCGGCACGCGGCAGTTGTCAAAGATCATTTCTGATGTTTCGCTGGCGCGCATACCCAGCTTATTTTCTTTTTTTCCGCCGGAAAAGCCTGGAGTTCCTCTTTCTACTATGAACGCCGTAGAATTATTTTTCGACCTCGGTTCACCTGTGCGGGTCATTACCACGGCCACATCCCCGCTGATTCCGTGGGTAATCCAGTTTTTGGTTCCGTTGATCACCCAGTGGTCGTTATCGCGCACTGCCGTACACTTCATATTTCCTGCATCGCTGCCGGTATTGGGTTCCGTGAGGCCCCAGGCACCAATAAATTCTGCTGTAGCAAGTTTGGGAAGGTATTTGCGTTTCTGCTCTTCATTCCCGAAGGTGAGGATATGTCCTGTACATAGGGAATTGTGAGCCGCCACGCTGAGACCAATTGAACCACAAACCTTCGCTATTTCCTGGATGACGGTGATGTATTCGAAGTAGCCCAGACCTGCCCCTCCATATTCTTCCGGCACAAGCACACCCATAAAGCCGTACTTTCCCATTTCCTTGAACAAAGGGACCGGAAATTCCTGCTTTTCGTCCCATTCCATTACATAAGGGCTGATGTATTGCCTGGCAAAATCGCGGGCTGATTGCTTAACCTGTTCTGTCAGCTCCGATGCTTCAAAATTCATGAGGCAAAATAAACATTAAAATCACAGACTAACAAGTGTTAGACAAGCTTAGATCGCCCTCAATCTCAAACTATAAAGTGGCATTCTGGTCGGCAATGCTCATAAACAGGAGAGCTGCTATAGCTGCACCTAGCAGGGGGCCGATTATCGGGATCCATGCATATTTCCAGTTGCTGGTTCCTTTATTTTTCATGGGGAAGAGGCTGTGAACCAATCGCGGACCCAGGTCACGCGCAGGATTGATAGCGTAGCCGGTTGTGCCTCCCAATGAAATACCTATACTCCATACCAGGAACATTACCGGTATGGCGCCAATTGAACCAAGCCCGATGGGTGTTTTTTCAGGTTTTATTTCAGCTTCAGTTATATAAAAGATCACGAACATCAACACGAATGTGCCCACCACTTCGCTCAACAGGTTAAAGAGGCGGTTGTGTATAGCCGGGCTTGTGCTGAATACAGCTAATTTGGTTTCGCCCTCCGGTGTATTATTGAGGTGATCGTGGTAAACGATCGCGGTGACCAATGCCCCCAGCATGGCTCCGATAAGTTGCGCCGCAACGTACGAACCCACTTTTGCCCAGGTAAATTTCCCGGTGAGTGCAAGGCCGAGGGTAACAGCCGGATTCAGGTGAGCTCCACTCACAGGTGCTGCGAACACAACACCAACATAAACGCCAAGCGCCCATCCGGTAGTTATTACTATCCAACCTGAATTATTTCCTTTTGTTCCTTTCAGAACCACATTTGCCACCACGCCCGTACCTAGTAAAATAAGCAGCATCGTTCCGATGAGCTCAGCAGTGAATTCAGACATATGTATTGCGTTTGGTATTAAGCTTTCCAGTCTGCCCAGAATCGTGCAGTATCCACTGCTCTCTTCCAGCCATTGATAAGTTGTGCGTGATCAGCCTCCGATGGGTGGAATTCTTTATCTAACGTCCACTGCTTTGCTATTTCATCCACGTCTTTCCAGAATCCTACTGCGAGTCCCGCAAAATATGCTGCTCCCATCGCGGTGGTTTCAGTCACTTTCGGACGCACCACTTTTGTTCCCAACACATCTGCCTGGATCTGCATAAGCAGATTATTGATAGTAGCACCTCCATCCACACGTAGTTCACGAATGGGAGTTCCGGCGTCAGCTTCCATAGCCTTCAACACATCCATCGTTTGAAATGCAATGCTCTCCAATGCTGCCCTTGCCATATGCGATGAGTTGGCTCCGCGGGTAAGGCCTACTACCGTGCCTCTCGCCTGCTGGTTCCAGTATGGTGCACCAAGACCTGCGAATGCAGGAACAAGGTATACTCCATTATTATCCTTTGCTTTTGCAGCAAGTTTTTCAATGTCGCCGGAATTTTTGATGAGAGAAAGTTCATCACGCAGCCACTGCACTACTGCGCCCGCGATAAAAATGCTGCCTTCCAGGGCATATTCCACCTTACCGTTCAGGTTCCATGCTACAGTAGTCACGAGATTGTTTGACGATAATTTGAATTCGTTGCCAATGTTCATCAGCATAAAACAACCTGTACCATAAGTGTTTTTTACCATTCCCATTTTATTGCACATCTGCCCGAAGAGAGCCGCCTGCTGGTCGCCAGCTATCCCGGCAATAGGAATGCGGTGAGCCAATACCTGGCCCGTTGTTTCTCCAAATATTTCGGAGCATGACTTCACCTGAGGAAGCATGGAGGCTGGTACATCAAAAAAGCGAAGAAGTTCATCATCCCATGAAAGTGTTTTGATGTTAAATAACATCGTACGGGATGCATTCGTGATGTCAGTAACGTGTTCCTTGCCTCCTGTAAGATTCCACACCAACCACGAATCAATTGTCCCGAAAGCGAGTTCGCCATTCGCAGCCTTTTCTTTTGCTCCCGTTACATTTTCCAGCATCCACCTGATCTTCGAAGCGGAGAAATATGCGTCTGCAATCAGGCCCGTTTTTTCCTGGATCATCTTGCCGTGCGACTGCCGGATGCTGTCGCAATATGCAGCGGTCCTCCTGTCCTGCCATACAATCGCATTGCAGATAGGCTTACCCGTTTTGCGGTCCCAGACTACGGTTGTTTCCCTTTGGTTAGTTATTCCGATTGCTTTAATTCTATCAGGCTTCACACCGGCCTTCAGAATGGCTTCCGCCAATACGGTAGCCTGGGAAGACCATATTTCCATCGCATCGTGTTCAAC
>JAFAGE010000319.1 GCA_023423015.1 Bacteroidota bacterium | reverse complement strand
ATCCAGCGTCAGGTTCCCGTTAACGTCGTGATTGTAATCGTTGGTAACGTTGGTGCCGTTTCTGAAATCCCCAGGTTTGCTGTTGTCGTTGGGGATATCGTCTACCACATTCACAAGTTTATTGCTGCTAGTAGCGTAAGTATAGGAGAGGCTATCGATCAGCGAAGAGGTATTCAGTTTCAGCCCCATATGGTTCATGGTAAGGATATTGCCGTTTGCATCGTAGCTCATGCCTCGGAGGCTAAAACCTGTATGATCTAAACAAACTTTTATGATTTTTATCCCACATTTTTCATTTTTAATTTTAGGGGATATAGCATTCCAGTGCATTAAATCCTACAAACATGACCTTCGGTGAACGACTTACAACGGTGAGAAAGAGAAAGGGCCTGAACCAAGCCGAGGTGGGCAAAAAGATCGGTATCAACGGCGATGCCTATGGCCGGTATGAACGAGGGGAAGTGCGGCCTACTATCGAGATGGCTGTAAAAATTGCCGATGCCCTGGAGGTATCCCTCGATTATCTGGTAGGTAAAACAGATGCAGAACTCGATAACGCCACCCTCAAAAGAATTCAGGATATTACGCGGCTACCGCAAAAAGAAAAGGAACACGTCTTCGTATTTCTTGACGCATTCCTTTCCAAAATGAAAATGCAGGGAGTGTTGTGATTAATGGATATACAACGGCATATTTGATACACCTTGCCGGCATTTTACAAAAAGATCCCACAGCTCTAATTGATACTTCTCTTCTATGGGATGGGCTAAGTTTGTAATAAAATTTTGCAAGGATGATACCTCAGCATTTAAACTCTCCTTCCCCAATAGCACGCGCGCTATATTCTGATCATTCTTCCAAATAACAAGCATAAAACAAGGTTCATGATCGCTATTAATTCCAAAGCTGACCGCCACAATCGTATCGTTTGATACGGCAGGTAGTCTGAAGCACACTTGGCTATGAAAATTTCTAACCTTTTGCCTTTTATTATTAAGGAGAATCTCACTCCATCCAATATTTCTATCAGGATAGATATCTTTTAAATAATCTAAAGCAATGCTATCATTATAAAACTCAGTATGCTCGTCTTTTTTAGACGCTTGAGCAGTGCCATCTACTGACAATATCAACAAGAGAGCAAATAGGAAAAGCTGCAGTTTCATCGGTACTATTGCTGGGTTTTATTTTTAATTACTTCATCCAAATGTTTTTGCTGATTTTCATTCGGCTTCTTTTCTTTCATTTCTGTTGTAGCATTTTTATTGGTATAGCCGTTAGAATCTGGATCGGTAACATGAGTAGCTTCATGTACAGCGGTAGCGCCAACCATATCGTCACTAGTCACCTCCTTAGCACTGTAGCTTTTGTCTCCAACTGGCACCTGGCCATTTTCGGTAACATATTCTAGTTGCTCCTTTATGGCACCTTCGTGAATAGTTATTTCAGCCTTAACAGGATTGCCTTTTGAATCAACTAAGAATGTTGTTTCACCTCTCTTAAAATTGCCATTGTCATTGTTGCCTGTCTTATTATCAATAGTAATCGAAACCGCCATTTTGGAGTCACTTAATGCCTTTAATTGTTGCCTGCCGACTTCCGACTTGGACATTTGCTCACCCACACGTTTTACATCTGCTGATGCATTTTTGCTCCAGGTAATCGATCCATCTTTATTTGTGGTATAAGTTACTTTCTTTCCATCTGTTCCTTCGATCCAAGTGGCACCCCTTCCATCGGGATCGATAAATCGTATAGGATTGTCAACCGCATAATTATAAGGAGACCATTTTCTAAATTCTTCAGCTAACGGATCAATCACATGCCATCTGCCTATTTGCGGATCATACATTCTTGCGCCATAATCATACCATTCGAGACCATTGCCATCGGAGAACTCTTTGTTCTGTAGCTCCTTTCCATTATAGAGATACTTATTTTGAGGATTTCCATAAGTAAGCGCCTTGGAACTTATCCCCGCCATAGTCAGGCCGAACGGATAATAATGCGTCTCCTCAAGCAGCGGACCGCGGATGTGCGTTACCTGGAGGTTGTCAAAGAACACGTCAATATTGCTGGAAATATTGCTGGTATAAATATACAAATAGCCACTCTTAGGTACAACTACGTTTGTCCGGGAGTGCGTGCTGTATGTATTCGATGCACCCACCTGCTCGTAGCCGCTTCCTGAACTTTCAAATGCAAACTGCTCATTCAATAAAATCCAGTTGATGTACGCCCTCGGCCGGGCTGTATTAGGTGTGTGTGTGTTCAGAAACGCAGTAGCTACCGTCGTCGGCAAACCGCTGCCGGAAAGATCGCCACTCGTCACTTTACCACCCGATACTCCGGCAATACCCGCAGCCAGCGCCGCGGCCAGTTCTGTCACCGGATTAGCTACCTGCGTCGGCGTACTGCCGCTGTTCCACCAGCTGTTGACGATGAGATTGTATTTGTCGCCAGCCATCACTTTCAATACGATCGCAGGACCGATCTTCTGCATACCCGCGGCAGCACTGACTTTCGCTACTCTCGCGTTGCCAGGCGGTGTATTTGCGGGGTAACCCGTGGGCACAGTCACCCGGGTTGAAGGAAGATTTGTATAAAACGATTCTTCTGTCGTAGCGCTGGCGGTTTCCATCGTCGCAGCGGGATACATGTCGGTTTGCTGCTCTTCCGTTAACACCATCCTGGTATTACCCAAATGATCCTTCAAAAAGTAATCATAATTGAATTTAGCCGGTGTAGCGCCAACAACAGGCGTGTATCTTACCCGGCCCTCTTCGTGCCCGATAAATTGCAACGTGTCATTTTGAAACACCGCTCCACCCAGGTATAGTGTGGTAGTCGTCTTTGCGCCCTCCACCACTACCTTCTTGTGCTTATCACCTGCGGCGTCGTAAGTTTAGGAAACAGTTTCTTTACCCGTAAAATCGACAACAGTCGGAAGATTTAAATGATAAGAGCGCACGCTCTTTCGGCATGACCGTTGACTAGGTCATTCACTATGAAGGCAAACTGCCCAAGAAATAAATATAAAAGATAAAACAACCTCAAAGAAGCAGCAGCTCATCGAGCAGCTCGAAGAAGAAGATAAGGAGGCGCTCTTCCGCATCATCGACACCATGCTCACTAAATCAAAATTTAAAGAGTTCTGCCAAAAAAATATTGCTGTGCTGTAAAATGCAAATTGCTCTCTTTAAATAACGAAGTCCCACTTAATATTACAAACCTTTAGCCTCTTCCCTTTTTCATGTAAGAAAGGATGGAGCCAGGCACAACTGGCCGACAATAGCGGCGTGTCCCGGATCATGATCGGCAAGTACGAGCGTGGAGAAGCAGTGCCCTCTATCGATGCCGCTAAAAAAATCGCCGATGCTTTTGAGGTATCACTCGATCACCTCGTAGACGAAGGCCTGCTTAAAGGATTTGATAAAAAAACATTGCAGCGGCTGCATGATCTCGAACAGCTCGAATAAGATAAAAAGAAAACACTCCTGGATTTAATTGATACGCATATCCGCGATGCTAAAGGGCGTAAAGCGTATGCTTCTTTGATAATCCATATTTTGCGGCCTCAAGCAAAGAAAATCAAATGCCTGAGATCGGCCACCATTGACGTAGGAATCGCGAGATAGTGTCTAGGCTTCTCTTTACAAAACATGAATGCCTGAGAAGGAAAAGAAAGATCGTTATGTTTTCATTTTTTCATCTCCACTCCCCGCAACTTACTTCCAACGTTAATATATAAATCAATAGGGGAACCGTGACACAAATGATATGACCCCACTAATGCTGTGGGCGAGTTTTTCCAGTCGAGAAAATCGTTTTCCCTTAAAATTTCCAATGAATCGTTCGACTGAAGTTGGATATCTTTTGTTAATTCAACACCTAAATCTATAAACAAGTTGCTTTTCTCCAAGGCTCCACAACACACAAATGACATACCGTTCACTTCTATAATCCCCGTACAGTCTCTGGCTAAGTCCTTAGTCCAGTACTTTGGTATAATAATTATTCTCCTGTAACTAGTCGCCTCCTCGAATTGCAATGAATAATAGATGGATGAAGATGGATAGTGCGAGTGGGTTGAATTTACATCCACTATTGAATGCAGCAAACTTTTTAAGCAGGTATCCATTTTGTATTGGCGGAATGTCAGTCTGACTTGATCCGACTGGTGTTCCCCAGTGTGGTCTTGTCCTTTACATTGAGTTTGCGATAGTGTAAAAAAGACTGCGATATAAAAAGGAATTGCCTTCATTGATCTGTTTATTTCTTTTTCCTGGGCACCGTGATAATTACCGGTTCCAATTCCGGTTTTTTCGTGCTCCCGGAGTAGGGTGTATACTTTCCATCTGATGGCGTATAGATATTAAACTTGACATTGGGATTAGTCCTCTCAATTTTTCGTGCAACTGCAACATCTGCGGTCGGACGTTCGTCTCCTACAGGAGCTCCCGATGGAACTTTTATACCCATAGGGTGACTATGGGTCTGTTCAACCAAATTGCCGTGCGTTACACCTAAGTCAGCAATTTGCTCAATACCCGCGAGACCGGCTTCTCTTCCGGCTTCATGTGAAGTCGAGATGATACTTCTTCCATCCTTCAGTTTCGTGATTCCAATTTCTACATTGGTATTATCAGCCATAAATTCAAACAAATTTGTGGCAGTCTCAGCGTTGCCTTTCATGTCTATATAATTGAAATTGACTTTTTCCCCTTCTCCAACAGCTGTTCCTGACTTTACATTATCCAGCACACCTTTCTCAACCTCTATTGATTTATCGCTATTAATCTTACCACTAGAATTAGTTGCAAATAACTTGTCGGTCTTATCGTCCGTTTTTCTTACAAGCTCAATTACGCCGTCTTGTTTTAACTTATAGTCGTCAGTCGGCACCATTCCATCCGGATCAATAAATTTGACCGGATTATCAAACGCATAATTATAAGGAGAGTGTCTTCGCATTTGATCAGCTAACGGATCAATCACATGCCACCTTCCTATCTGCGGATCATACATCCTCGCTCCATAGTCATACCACTCTAAACCATTCCCATCGATAAATTCTTTGTTTTGAAGTTCCTTCCCATTATAGAGATACTTATTTTGAGGATTTCCATAACTGAGTGCTTTCGAACTAATCCCTGCCATGGTGAGCCCGAACGGGTAATAGTGCGTTTCCTCGAGTAGTGGTCCGCGGATGTGCGATACCTGGAGGTTGTCAAAGAACACATCGATGTTGTTGCTGATGTTGCTCACATAAA
>JAFAGE010000286.1 GCA_023423015.1 Bacteroidota bacterium | reverse complement strand
CACTGCACCTGTTGCCACGGCCGGTGTTCCGGCATTGAAACGCCGGTATGGCCTTCGGCCGGGAAATGGTTGATAAATCCATACCCGGCTGTAAACCGCAGATGATCGTGAGCAAAATATGTGAGACCGACACGAATAATTCCGGTTGACAGATCGTTTACGAAATCCTCTTTGGTTCGCAGGTGCAGATCAGCCCAAAGTCCCCAATGTTCGCTGATGCGCGTCTGGTTAAAATAAGCAAACCAGGCCTGCTGAACATGAGTAGTCTGTTTCTGTGCCATGGCACTTAACGTGAACACCGTTAAGAGAATAATTATGGCAAAAGTTCTCAAGGTGTTCTCCATCTTTCGGCTCCATTAAAATACTTCCTGTTGGTAAAATCGCCAAAGCGTTCCCCCTGCTTTCTTTCGTTCTTAAAAGCGCTTAATAATGTGTCTACTTCACGGAGAATCGACTCCTCATCGAGGCTCTCCCGGTAAATCTTATTTAAACGCATTCCCAGATGATCGCCTCCGATGTGGAGATTGTAGCGACCCAGCGCAGTTCCCACAAAGCCGAGTTCCGCGGCAAAGGGCCGTGCGCAGCCATTTGGACATCCGGTCATTCGCACAATAATTTCTTCATCTGCCAATCCATAATTCTGCAATATTGGTTCAATCTTCGACAATAATGTAGGAAGATAACGCTGGCCTTCAGCAAGCGCAAGCGGACATGTATTTAATGCGACACATGCCATGGCATTCCTGCGGAGCGGCGAGGCATTGTCTGTATGTTCCAGAATGTGATAACGTTCCAGGATTTCGTTGATCAGCTTTTTATCTTCCGGAGCGATGTCGCCAAGTATCAGGTTCTGGTTACATGTGAAAATGAAATTCGCCTTGCCTGTTTGAGCAACTTCATATAAAGCCGATTTCAATAATAGGTTTTCACTATCATACACACGGCCATTTTCCACATAAACGGTGTAGTACCATTTCCCCTCATGGTTCTTTTCCCATCCGTAATAATCACGGCGCTGCTCAAACGAAAAAGGTTGCGGATCGCCCAGTTTAAATCCTGCTCTCCTTTCCAATTCTTCTTTCCACCAATCAAGTCCAAGCCGGTCAACAGTGTATTTAATCCTTGCTATTTTACGGTCACTCCTGTTTCCGTAGTCGCGTTGGATAGTTAGAATTTCATAAACTGCTTTCAGCAATTTTTCCTGGGTGTCTACGAAGCCAATGATGGATCCCAATCGGGCGTAGTGGTCGGGATTTCCATGCGTTGTAGACATACCTCCACCGATTGCAATATTGAAGCCTTTTAATTTCTTATTCTTCACTACTGCAATTAATCCAAGGTCGTTTGCAAATACGTCAACGTCATTATTCGGCGGAATAGCAATTGCTATTTTGAATTTCCGGGGCATATACCTGTCCTGGTACAGCGGATCTTCTTCCGATTGTTTGTCGGCAAGTTTTTCATGCTCCAGCCATATTTCATAATAGGCATGAGTTTTCGGCAACAACAGCTTATCTATTGCTTTTGCATACGAAAATATCTCAGCATGCAGAGGCGACTGCTTCGGATGCGAAGAACAAAGTACATTCCGGTTGATGTCGCCACATGTAGCTATTGTAGTAAGGTGAGCCTGGTTAAATGCTTTCAAGGTTGGACGAATCACTGATTTCAACACACCATGCAATTGAATCGTTTGCCTTGTAGTGATCTTGAGAACACCGGTTGAATTTTCTCCGGCAATATTGTGCAGATCGATCCATTGCTGCGGTTGCAGAAACCCTCCTGGCAATCGCAGGCGAATCATAAAAGAATACAAACGTTCGAGTTTCTTCATTGCACGCTCGTCGCGGCGATCACGATCGTCCTGTATATACATGCCGTGAAAACGAACCAGCGCAACATCATCTTCATGCAGATTGCCTGTAACCTCGTTCTCGAGGCTTTCCTTGAGCGAGCCTCTTAAATTGTCGCTGGCCTGTTTGATTCGTTCGGTCGACGACAGATTGTTTTGTTCAGCCATAATGGTTAGTAAACGTCTTTTAAATATCTTGATTCATCTTTAAGTTGCTCTACAAATTGCACCGCTTCTTCGATGGATTTATTTCCATGTTTCTGTACAATCTGCATAATCGTGTCTTCTACGTCAACACTCATCGGCTCCTTGGCACCGCACACATAAATTGACGCTCCGTTTTGCAGCCAATCATAAACCTGTGCACCGTGTTTCAGCATCTTGTGTTGTACGTACACTTTTTCTTTCTGGTCGCGGGAAAAGGCAACGTTAAGTTGGGTAAGCACCCCGGTTTGCAGCCAGTTCTGCAATTCTGTCTGATACAGAAAATCAGTTACAAAATGTTGGTCGCCGAAAAATAACCAGTTCCGGCCCGATGCTCCCAGGGAATCCCGGTGAGCAATAAATGAACGGAAAGGCGCTATGCCTGTTCCGGGACCAATCATAATTACATCGCGATCATCGGCAGGTAACCTGAACTGATTGTTCTTGTGAATGTAAAATTCAATATTGCTCTCAGGTGTCAGCTGCGAAAGGAAATCGGAGCAGAGACCACATTTCCATTCTTCGTTGATGCTGAATTTATCGCGCGCAACAGTTATATGCACCTCGCCGGAATGAGCTTCGGGCGAAGAAGATATCGAGTAAAGACGAGGAGCAATCGGTTCAAGAATACCGATCAGCTCTTCAAACTGGTTGCTGTTGTTCAACGGGTAAATCCGAAGCAGATCAGGTAAGCCAATTTTTGTTACCGGTATATCCTGGCCTACCAGCGCAGCATATTTCGCAACAACTCTTTCGGGCAGGTAGAAGATATTCAGTTTTTTCTTCAGCAATTCACCGGCGGTGATTGCATTGTCGCGGTACATAAATGCACGAAGCGGATCGATATTGAGCGTTTGTAATATTGCATCAACAACCTGCACAGGATTTTCGGGTATCACACCTAACGAATCGCCCGGGAAGTATTCAACATCTTCGGCGGATATCTCAATGTGATGTGTTTCCTTGCTCGAGCCGCGATCATTGAGGCACACATTTGAAAGAATAGTGCCGGTGTAAATCTTTTTACCTGCAGGTTTCCTGGTCACAACGGATGGCGCAGCAGCAGGAGCCGCGGCCGTAGAACCATTCACTGATAGTTGTTCGAGTACCTGGCTGAACCAGCCTTCTGCATCCTGTCCATAGTCAACATCACATTTCTGGATAGGAACAAAACGTTTACCGCCTAATTTTTCAAGCTGTGCATCTACGTCTTCACCTGCTTTACAGAATAAAGGGTATGACGTGTCGCCTAATGCCAGGACGCCATATTTTAATTTTTCAAGTTTAAATCCATTCTGATGAATATGGTCGTAGAACTTTTTGGCTGATGAAGGAGGTTCGCCGTCACCCTGCGTGCTGATCACGGCCAGCAGGTATTCTTCTTTTGCAAGATCTGTAAGGCGATATTGGTCGAGACTTACAAGTTTGGCGTTAATGCTGTTTTTCTTTGCCTTGGCTGCAAAATCTGTTGCCACCTTTTTAGAATTACCCGTTTCAGTGCCATAAACAATGGTCACCTTGTTCACACTGGCTTTCATGGGTGCGGCTACACCGTTGGCTTGTGATGCAGTTGCGGGTTGATTGCCGTTCTGTTCGAGAAATCCTGCAAGATATCCACTCGCCCACGCCAGCTCTTCACGCGTAGAACTGGCGATGAAATCCTGGATAATTTTCATTTTGAACTGAGAAAGCATAATCCTTTAAGTGTTTGGTTGTTTAACATCGGCTACAGCAAATACAGAATGCGTAAAGTATTCCTGCGGTGCTTCGTTGTTCTCCACCCATGCAAACCGGCTATGCAGGTCTACTACATTACCAATGATCGCAATGGTTGGAGATATATATTTTTCATTACCCAATTTCGTTTCGTACTGGTGCAGCGCACAGGTGATCACCTTCTGGGCTGATGTTGTAGCCTGGGTGATTACTGCGATGCCTTTCTGTTTATCTGCACCATGTTTCAGGAGGTTCGACACTACACCCGATAGTGTTTCGGCCGACATATAAAATACCAATGTGTCGCTGGTTCCCGCAAGCTCCGACCAGTATTCGTCGGTAACCACATCGGAGCGGTAATACGTAAGAAATCTTACCGCGGTCGAAAAACCACGGGCCGTCAGCGGAATGCCTGCATACGCTGCTGCTCCCAGTGCTGCGGTTACGCCCGGAATAATTTCGTATGAAATGTTGTGTTGAACGAGCGTTTCCAACTCATCAAGTATGTTAGAAAAAATAGAAACATCACCGCCCTTCAGTCGCACGACCAGTTTTCCCGCAGAGGCATGTTCTACCATCAGCTGGTTGATGAATTCCTGGGGAGTAGAATTTCCGCGACGGCACTGTTTACCAACGTAGATCACTTCTGCCCGGGGATTGATGTAGCAATTGATAATTTCGGGGCTAACCAACCGGTCTGCCAGCACAACGTCGGCTTCCTGAAGAAAGCGCAGTGCCTTCAGGGTAAGCAGTTCCGGGTCACCCGGTCCCGCCGCAGCCAATATTACTTTACCTCTACTCATGCGTAATTAATGATCAATTGTCAAATTTGCTTGTTTCGGCAAGCGGTAATTTTCTTTTTACCTTTCACGTCTCACGTCTCACGTCTCACGTTTCACGTCTACTGTATCATACACGCACCCACAGTCACATTGCTTGTTTCGTCTATCAGGATCGCACCTCCGTTCTCACGCAGACTGCTGTATTTATCGTAGCACACCGGTGATGCAGTTCTGATTTTAGCTTTTATTACATCATTCAATCCTGCACTTTCAGGATTTGGTTTTTTCTCAAGGCTGTTTACATCGAGTTTATACTCGATTTCCTTTACCACACTTCTAACCCGGCGGCTATTCAGCTGGAGCAAATATTTATTACCAACTATCAATGGTTTACTATCCATCCAGCATAGCAGCACTTCCAGGTCCTGCTCCGTATGTGATTGTGAATCTTCTTTTACCAATACATCACCGCGGCTGATATCGATATCATCCGTGAGCTGCATCACTACGCTTTGAGGCGCAAATGCTTCTTCCACATCCTTATTATTAACATGGATAGAAGCAATCCTGGTTTTTAATCCTGAAGGCTGAACTACTATATTGTCGCCTTTACGATAAATGCCGCTGATAATTTTACCCGCGTATCCACGATAGTCGTGCAGCTCGGCCGTTTGAGGACGAATGACATACTGCACCGGAAAGCGCGCATGTGTAAGATCAATATCATTTTGAACTTCTACATTCTCCAGAATGTGAAGCAACGAATCGCCATCGTACCACGAAAAGTTCGATGATTTATCTACGATGTTATCGCCGCTGATTGCGCTGATGGGAAGGTATTTCACGTCTTTTAAGCCGAGCGACTTAGCCACATGGGAATACTCGATCACGATGTTGTTGTATACATCCTGCGAGTTTCCTACAAGGTCCATTTTATTTACTGCAACTACCACGTGAGGAATTGCAAGCAACGACGCAATGATAGAATGGCGACGTGTTTGTTCTACAACTCCGTTGCGCGCATCAATCAGGATAATGATCAGATCGGAATTCGACGCACCGGTAACCATGTTGCGGGTATACTGAATATGACCGGGCGCATCGGCAATGATAAATTTCCGCTTCGGCGTTGAAAAATATTTGTAGGCAACGTCGATAGTGATACCCTGCTCGCGTTCAGCACGCAGACCATCAGTCAACAGGGCAAGGTCTATCTCGCCGCCCTGTTTGTTTTTACTTTGTTTGCCAATTGCTTCAAGCTGGTCGATCATGATCGACTTGCTGTCATAAAGCAGGCGGCCAATCAGCGTACTTTTCCCATCATCAACGCTTCCCGCAGTAATAAATCGCAATAAATCCATAATATTTTGTCTTATTCTTACTTAAGTAATTAAAGTCACTCACCTTTCACATCCACCGAAGCTTTAGCGTAGGTGGATGACGTCTCACGTCTCACGTCTGCCATCTAGAAATACCCATTCTTCTTCCTATCCTCCATCGCTGCTTCCGACACCTTATCGTCGATGCGTGTTTCACCCCGCTCACTTGTTTTGGTCGCGATAATTTCAGCTATGATGTCGTCGATGTGATTTGCTTCAGATTCCACGGCGGCGGTACAGGTCATGTCGCCAACAGTGCGGTAGCGCACACGTTTTAGTGAAATCTTATCCTGGGGCTCTATCCTTATGAATTCAGAAAGCGCAACAAGCTGTCCTTCGTGCTCCAGCACTTCGCGTTCGTGCGAGAAATAAATCGATGGTAATTCTATTTTTTCGCGGCGGATGTAATTCCACACATCAAGTTCCGTCCAGTTACTTATCGGGAATACTCGAACGTTTTCACCTTTGTGGATCTTTCCATTGTATGTGTTCCAAAGTTCAGGACGCTGGAGTTTAGGATCCCACTGGCCGAATTCATCACGAACCGAAAAGATGCGTTCTTTTGCGCGGGCCTTTTCTTCATCGCGGCGTGCGCCACCAATGCAGGCATCGAACCTGAACTCTTCAATCGTGTCGAGCAGCGTATATGTCTGCAAAGCATTCCGGCTTGCGAATTTTCCTACAGGTTCAGTCAATCTGCGTGTTCGGATGGTGTCTTCCACACTGCGCACGATGAGTTGCTCGCCAAGTTTCGCAGCAAGTTCATCGCGGAATGAAAGAGCTTCCGGGAAATTGTGTCCTGTGTCGATGTGCACCAGTGGGAAAGGAAATTTACCCGGCCTGAATGCTTTCAGTGCAAGATGCACCAGCGTGATCGAATCCTTTCCACCTGAGAAAAGCAGCGCCGGTTTCTCAAATTGTCCCGCTACTTCGCGCATGATGTAAATCGCTTCCGATTCCAGGTGATCCAAATAGTCCAGCTTATAATTGCTCATACAAAAATGATATCTTAAGATTTTACTGCTTCGTGAACGTGTAGTCCGCATTCCTTTTTAGTAGCATCTTCCCACCACCAGCGGCCGGCGCGGAAATCTTCACCCGGGCGAATCGCACGGGTGCAGGGTGCACAACCGATACTTACAAATCCACGGTCGTGCAGGGCGTTATATGGTACATTATTGTCGTCGATGTGTTTTCTTACCTGCTCTGTTGTCCAATGCAACAGGGGATTGTATTTGATGATCTGGTTCGAAGGGTCCCATTCAAAAATGGTTAGATCCTGCCTTGCCGGCGAATGTTCGGCCCGCAGACCCGTAATCCACACTGCTTTTCCTGCCAGCGCACGTTTCAACGGCTCCACCTTGCGGATGAAACAGCAGTCTTTGCGGTTTTCGACAGATTCATAAAATGCATTTGGTCCGCGTTCGCTCACAAATTTCTCCAGCGAAGCGTGTTGAGGATAATATGGAGTAATGTGTGTATGGTAACGCTCGTTGGTGCTGTTCCAGACAGAATACGTTTCAGCAAACAATCTTCCCGTATCGAGCGTAAAAATAGAAACGTCGATACCGTTTTCAAGTATCTCATGCGTGATCACCTGGTCTTCAAAACTGAAGCTTGATGAAAACGTCACCTGGCCTGGAAACTCCACTGCCAGCTGCCTGATCACTTCCGCAATCGGCAGATTTGCCGAGCGGGCAGTGATATGTGGTATATAGTCTTGTAACATTTAATGGCGGTGTTCGGGAAATAAATTCGGGAAACAATGGCAAGCAAAAGGGAATTCAGCAACAACAACGATTGATGCCGCAGCAACAGCAACAGGAAAATGAATGATAATTGTTGTGCATAATAGTCTATCTATCGGGTGCACAAATATAATAACGAATCGTGGGAAAATCAGCGCCTTAACTGTTGTAAACCAATTACAAGAATCCTTACGGAGGCTCTTTTTACAAGTCTACCTAATAAGTAGACTTTAATCTTCTTTCATAAAATATCTTACAAAGCGAACAGATAAAACGATTTATGAAGCAGGCAGTTTTACAAACATCTTTTTTTGAGCAACAGAAATCCCGAAAAAGTGAAGCGAAAAAAAATCAGAAATTTTTTTTGATTTAGGATTCTTTTAAGGACAAATCGTTGAACTAATTACCTATGTAGCAGAAAATCTTTCAGCTCCGTGTAGTAGGTCCCGATTTTTGTGCTCACCTTATGTTTGTCCATGATGCCCCGAACGCTTTCCGGCGCAGGAATGGCTTCTCCGGTCAGCGGTTCCACCACATCGTAGAACTTTATGGGGTGTGCCGTTTCAAGAAATATGGCCTTATCGCCTGGATTATTTTGCAGGTATCGCTTCACGGCAGCGTATGCGACCGCCCCATGAGGATCGGGCAGGTAGCCGGTCTTATTCTTTACATCTAATATGGTTTTCCGGGTATCATCGTCAGAGATGGTGTAAGCTGAAACCTTATCGGTCAGCTTTCCGAAATTGTCGTCGAAGATCTTCAGCATCCGTACGAAGTTGCTGGGATCACCAACGTCCATCGCATTCGAGATGGTAGCTTTTGCAGGCGCCGGATGGTACTCACCGCTGGCGAAATAGGCAGGCACCACTTCGTTTGCATTGCAGGCTGCCACAAAATGTTTAACGGGCAGACCGGAACGATGAGCCAGCAGACCGGCGCAGATATTTCCGAAGTTTCCGCTTGGAACACTGATAACCGGGGGTTCCTGGTGTTGCCACTGTTGCATGGCAAAGAAGTAGTAGAACTGCTGAGGGAGCCACCTCGCTACGTTGATGCTGTTCGCTGATGTCAGGAACAGTTTGTTTGTAAGTTCCTTATCCATGAACGCCTGCTTCACCATACGCTGGCAGTCGTCGAACGAGCCGTCAACTTCCAGTGCATGAATATTATGGCCCAGGGTAGTTAGTTGCTTTTCCTGTACGGAGCTCACTTTCCCCGAGGGATAAAGAATGACTACATCCACCCCTTCCACGTTGAAAAAGCCGCTCGCCACTGCACCGCCGGTATCGCCGGAAGTAGCTACCAACACGTGCACTTTCTCAGAACGTTCGCGGGAAAAATAGCCAAGGCATCGGCTCATAAACCGGGCGCCCACGTCTTTAAAAGCAAGCGTAGGACCATGAAACAATTCCAGTGAATAGATGTTTTCGCTAACCTGGACCAGTGGGAATGGGAAGTCGACTGTTTCAGCAACAATACGTCTCAATTCATCGGCGGGTATGGTTCCTCCAACATAAGGTTCAATGATTCGGAAGCCTACCTCGGTTTTATCAAGATTCCGCAGCTCATCAAAAAACGACGGCGGCAGTACCGGTATACTTTCGGGGAAGTAAAGGCCTTTATCAGGCGCCTGTCCCCTGATGGTTGCTTCGTGGAAGTCTGCTGCGGGTGATTGTTTATTGGTGCTGTAGTACTTCATTTATCTTCACGCCTTTTTCGTCGATGCGAGTTACGTATATTTTATAATCGATGCCGAGCGAGCCATAAACATCTTCCATCACTTCCCGCACACGTTGTGCCGTTCTTTCTTCAACACTCAGCATAAAAACCGAAGGACCTGATCCGGAAATTCCACCACCAAGAGCTCCTGCTTCCAGGCACCTGGTTTTCACGTCATCAAAACCGGGTATCAGGATACTTCTCACGGGTTCAATGATCACATCTTCCAGCGAGCGGCCAATCAGATCATAGTCTTTCTGCATGAATCCGGCTACCAGTCCGGCGATATTTCCCCATTGGCGGATTGCATCTTTCAGCAACACCTGTTTACGCAGTATCTGGCGCGCGTCGGAAGTTTTTACTTCAATCTGTGGATGCACAACCGTAACGTAAAGGTCGGGAAAAGATAATCGTACTATATCGAGGGGATGAATCGCGCGGATCAGTGTAATGCCTCCATACAGGCAGGGTGCAATATTATCGGCGTGCTTTACGCCGGAAGCGAGTTTTTCGCCCGACATCGCAAACCTAACAAGGTCGTCGGTGGAAAATTTATCATCTAAAAGAGCATTAGCCGCTGCCACTGCACCAGCTGCGCTGGCTGCACTTGAACCCAGTCCGCTACCTGGCTTAATACATTTGTTCACTCTTAGTGTGAACCCGATTGAAGGATCCAACTCTTTCATCATTGCCATCAGGGCTGCGCCGGCAACATTCTTTTCTGCCGCTTCCGGCAAACCATAAGCATCTTCGTGAATTATCCGGATGCCGGGTTTGTTCGACAGGCTCATCGTCATTTCATCGGCAGGGTCGGCAAGGGCCATACCGAGCACGTCGAATCCGCACACAAGATTAGCTACCGAGGCTGGAGCGAGAACCTTTACTGTTTTCATGCTCTCAAATTTTGGACGCCCTAATGATATCTGCAAAAACACCGGAAGCTGTTACTTCTGCACCCGCACCGGCGCCTTTTACCACGAGCGGCTGCTCCGGATAGCGGTCGGTGTAAAACAATACCACGTTATCTTTTCCATACAAATGGTAGAAGTCGTGTTGCGGATCAATCTCTCTTAATCCCACTGCAGCCTTTCCATTTTCATAACTCGCAACAAATTTCAGCTTATTACCATTGGCAGCGGCTTTTGCATATATTTTTTTGAAATGAGCTTCTTCTTTTTCCATTTGTGCATAGAAATTTTCAACGTCACCGGTCATGCACGAATCTGGCATAAATGATTCATTGGTGATGTCTTCCATCTCAATCTGCTCCCCGGCTTCTCGTGCAAGGATCATGATCTTCCGCATCACATCTTTGCCACTCAGATCTAACCTCGGGTCCGGTTCGGTGTATCCTTCATGCTGTGCCTGGCGAACCACTTCGGCAAAGGTTCTTTCACCGTTATAATTATTAAATACAAAGTTCAGCGTTCCACTAAGTACAGCCAGTATGCGGTTGATCTTATCGCCACTTCTCAAAAGGTCGTTGAGTGTGCCAATTACCGGCAAACCAGCACCAACGTTTGTTTCAAAAAGGAATGGAACACTGTATTCTCTCGAAAGGTCTTTCAGCGTACGGTAATATTCAAACGATGAGGAGGCGGCAACTTTGTTGCACGCAACTACGGATACACTCTTCGATAATAACCTGTCATATAATTTCGCGAGTTCGGCATTTGCGGTAACATCAACAAATATCGAATTGCGAAGGTTGCGGGTTGGAATTTCGTCGATGAACCGCTGCATGTCCATCTTCTCTCCCTTTTCCATTTCCTGCTTCCATCCAGCCAGGTCGATGCCATTTTCATTGAACACCATTTTGCGGCTATTCGCCAATGCAACAACACGCACCTGCAAACGAAGGTGGTGAAAGAGGTATTTTGCCTGCTGGCGGAGTTGTTCAAGCAACCTGCTGCCCACGTTACCCACACCCGCCACAAACAGGTTCACCTGTTTGTAAGAAGTTTCGAAGAACTCTTCGTGCAATACGTTGATTGCTTTCTTTACATCCGATTTATAGATAACTGCAGAAATATTTCTTTCGGAAGAACCCTGTGCGATAGCTCTCACGTTAACACCATTTCTGCCTAGTGCTCCAAACATTTTTCCGCTGATACCAGGGTGATTCTTCATGTGATCGCCAACTACCGCTACGATGCTGAGGTTGTTCTCCACTACCAGAGGGTCCACCTGTCCCGATGCAATTTCAGTAGAGAAAGCCCGATCAATAATTTCTTTTGCTTTGGCAGCGGTGGCGTCATCCACAGCCACGCAGATGGAATGTTCGGAAGATCCCTGCGTGATCATTATAACATTGATCTGTGCATTTGCCAATGCTTCAAATAATCGCTTCGAAAATCCGGGAATACCTACCATGCCGCTACCTTCAAGGCCAAGCAGCGCTACGTTGCTGATGCTGGTTATACCACGAATGATGTTGCCATTCTGCGAAGCTGAGCTATCGATCAGCGTGCCTTCGTCGAGTGGCGAAAAGGTGTTCTTCACCTTTATCGGAATATTCTTTTTGAGTGCAGGTTGAATGGTTGGAGGATAGATGACCTTAGCGCCAAAATGCGAAAGCTCCATGGCTTCCTGGTAAGAAATATGCGGGATGATTCGCGCATTACTTACCTGGTTGGGATCTGCTGTCATAATTCCCGACACGTCGGTCCAGATTTCGAGCATTTCTGCGTTCAGAGCTGCGGCTACGATGGCTGCAGTGTAGTCGGAACCTCCGCGGCCAAGTGTTGTGGTTGTTTTATTGCCGGCCGACGCGATGAAACCTGGCAGAACATATAGCTGCGCCGGATTTTTCTTTATGAATTCTGAAATCTGCCGGTTGGTTTTATCGAAGTCGACGCGTGCATTACCATAATTAATGTCGGTAGCAATCAACTCCCGCGAATCCTTCCAGGTATTTTCAACGCCTTCGGCACTGAAGCGGGCAGACACAATCTGGGACGACAGCAGTTCGCCATAGCTAACGATCCTGTCTTTTGTGAGAGGAGACAGTTCCCGCAACAGGTAAATTCCGTTACAGATGTCTTCTATTTCATTGCATTGCCTCTTAACAGCACTGAGCAGGCTACTCTGGCGGGCGACAGGAATAAGTTCCTGAACAGCATTAAGATGGCGTTTTTCAATAATCGCGAGGTGATCGTTGTACGTTTCATCACCTTCTGACGCGAGTCGGGCGGATGTCAGCAGCAGGTCGGTAACACCTCCAAGAGCTGAAACGACGAGAACAGTGGCCGTTTTCTGCGATGATTTCTGAACGATTGCCACTACCTTGTTTATATTCTCTGCATTGGCAACGGAAGAGCCGCCAAATTTTAAAACCTGCATAACTGAGTTGATTGATTGAAATGATTGTGTACCCGTGTGATGTTGTCAGCCAAAGCCCAAGGATTATATGTAAATGTCCCAACCCTTAGCGGGTTGTAGCAGATGTAATAATAATTCCACCATTCTGCGAAGCAGCAGTGGGCGAAGAAAAAACAATATGGTTGACCAGGTATATCATTTTTAGGTGCGCTAAGGTAAACAAAAGACGCTAAATAAAAACACCCGCCTTCATTTTACTCAAAATGAATTATTTTAGACGCCCGTTTCGCTTGCCTGCTCAAAACGTACATCCCATCCCGGTTTTCAATGCTGAAGCCGGCGGGGAAATTGTGTTATTTACAAATATTCAAAACTGATGGATCACCAGTCGAGTAAAGGATTGCAGCAATTTAAAAATAATGTCGGTATAAAGTTTCAGCTGTACAACAGCCTGTTTACCTCGCTGCCATTTCACCGCATTGAGAAAACGGGCATCCTCCTTTCGCTCCTGCTCAATAATTGTGAAGAAGGTTATAAAAAGAAACTAAGTCCGGAACAAATCATTCATGAGTTCTTCCAGAAACACACTTCATTCATGAATGAAGAAGACAAACTCGACCTGTTGTTTCGCTTTATCCAATATGTGGAGCGCCAGGTCGTGTTGTTTGATGCTTTGGAAGACGCATCATTCCGCGACGTAAACGACCTTAACGGTGTAGGTACGCTGAAACACCTGGAGTCGGAAGTAGTTCAGGACGGTAAGGAAGCCGAATTAAATGAGAAGCTCAGCGATTTTGCGATCCGCCTGGTGCTCACGGCACATCCTACCCAGTTCTACCCGGGCGCAGTACTCGGCATCATCAACGACCTGGCAAAGGCCCTGGCCGAAAACAACACAAGCCAGATCAACATGTACCTGCAGCAGCTTGGAAAAACACCATTCTTCAACAAAGAAAAACCTACCCCGTACGACGAGGCGATGAGCCTTACCTGGTATCTCGAGAACGTGTTCTACGCTGCAGCAGGAAGAATCATTTCTTTTATCAAAAGCCAGTTCCCCCAGGCGATGAGAGACGAAAACCCGATCATAAACATGGGTTTCTGGCCCGGAGGCGACCGCGATGGCAACCCAAATGTAACCTGTGCAACCACACTCAAAGTGGCCGACGCACTTCGGGGTGGAATCATCAAATGCTACTACCTCGACGTCCGCAGGCTTAAAAGACGCCTTACATTCAAAGGTGTTGACACTATTCTGGCCGACCTCGAAGTGAAATTGTACGACAACATCTTTATTCCGGGTCACCGTACCGCACTTACAAAAAAAGATATCCTCGACTCACTGTATCGTATACGCGAAATTCTGATCTACCAGCATAACGGATTATTCCAATACCTGGTCGACAACCTGATCAGCAAGGTGCATGTGTTCGGATTGCACTTCGCTTCGCTTGACGTGAGGCAGGAAAGTTCGGTGCACAATACCGTGCTCGAAGCTATTGCCAAAAAGGAAAACTGTTTACCCAAAAATTACGCCTCGCTCTCGCCGGAAGAGAAAATTGACGTTCTCATGAACTGTGAGGCGAATATTTCGGCACAGGATTATGACGATCCTTTGATCAAAGACACGATAGAAACGATGTCGGCGATTAAAAAAATACAGCAATACAACGGAGTAGAAGGATGTAACCGGTATATCATCAGCCAGAACAATTCAGCGCTGAATGTGATTGAGGTATTCGGACTGTTCCTGCTGTGTGGATGGAAGAAGGAAGACATGTCGATCGACATCGTTCCTCTTTTTGAAACCGTCGAGGATCTGAAGAATGCCGCACCAACAATGGAGCAGTTGTATTCGAACAAAGATTACATGCAACACCTGAAGAGAAGAAATACCAAGCAAACCATTATGCTCGGCTTCTCTGATGGAACCAAGGATGGTGGCTACCTGATGGCAAACTGGAGTATTTACAAAGCCAAGGAAGAGCTTACAAAGATTTCCTGCAATTATGGAGTAGACGTAGTGTTCTTCGATGGACGCGGCGGTCCTCCTGCACGTGGTGGAGGAAAGACACATAAGTTCTACGCATCTATGGGTAAGAATATTTCCAATGAAGAGATTCAGCTTACCATCCAGGGCCAAACCGTAAGTTCCAACTTCGGAACAATCGACTCCGCTCAATACAACATCGAGCAGCTGATTCATGCGGGTATCTCAAATAGTCTTTTCTCGAAACGTGAAGTGACACTTGAAGAAGCCGAAGATAAACTGCTCAGCGAACTGGCCGACGAAAGTTTCCGCTCATATATTGAATTGAAAAATCACCCCGACTTTGTTGAATACCTTTCGCAGGTAAGTCCTTTACGCTACTACGGCGAAACCAATATAGGCAGCCGTCCTTCGAAGCGCGGCAGTTCATCAAAGTTTGCCTTGAAAGATCTTCGCGCTATTCCTTACGTTGGCGCATGGACCCAGCTGAAACAGAATGTTACGGGCTACTACGGTGTAGGAACGGCATTGCAGCAGCTGGAGAAGAAAGGTAGATGGGCAGATGTGAAACAACTTTACCAGAACTCATTATTCTTCAAAACGCTCATGGATAACTGCGAGATGGCAATGAAAAAATGCTACTTCCCGCTGACTGAATTTTTGTCGAACCATCCGCGTTTCGGTGAGCTGTACAATATGATCTACCAGGAATACGAGCTTACACAACGTTACATATTGCAGCTGTCAGGAAAGAACGAGTTGATGGCCGACTACCCGGTTGAACAACTATCCATCCAGATGCGCGAGCGGATAGTATTACCATTGACTACAATACAGCAATATGCGTTGTCCAAAATCCGCGAACTCGACGAAGCACATATAACAAGCCCGCTCAAAGACACCTATGGCAAACTCGTGATCCGCAGCAGCTTCGGAATCATCAATGCGGGAAGGAATAGTGTGTGATGGCAGACGGTGAGAGGTGAGCGGTGAGCGGTGAGAGGTGAGAGGTGAGAGGTGAGCGGTGAAAGGTGAAAGGTGAGCGGTGAAAACAACAGGTCAAAACTGTTTTTTTCGTACAATTTGACATGAAATTAGCTGTTCTTGATATAGCTCCGTGATGCATTTTTGGAGCTATGCTCGATCTTAACCATAAAAAAATGCAGGTATATCAGTTTGCAAGGCAAATTGAGAAACTATGCCACACACTCGTAAAGAAGTTACCGCACTACGAACTTTATGGTTTGTCATCGCAGATAAGAAGGGCGGCGGGATCAGTTAAATTAAACATAGCTGAAGGT
>JAFAGE010000271.1 GCA_023423015.1 Bacteroidota bacterium | reverse complement strand
ACCTCTTACCTCTCACCGCTCACCTCTCACCTCTCAACTCCTCACACCGTCTTCCACTGCTTCGTCTTAGCCGATTCAATTACTGCTTCGCAAACTTTCTGGGATTCGAGTGCTTCGCGGAATGTTGGTGAGCAGGGTTTGCCGTCTTCCACACTCTTGAAGAAGTCGGCGGCCTGGTGGATAAAGCTGTGTTCGTATCCGATGCTTGTTCCGGGGATCCACCAGTGTTTCATGTAAGGTTGGTCGCTGTCGGTAACCAGGATCGACCTCCATCCGCGAACAATGGATTCATCAGAATGATCGAAAAATTCAAGGCGGTTCATATCATGCAGGTCCCATTTAATAGACGCATGTTCACCGTTAATTTCGAAAGTGTATAATGCTTTATGGCCGCGTGCATACCGGGTAGATTCAAACTGTCCGAGAGAACCATTTGCAAAATGGCAATGGAAAATACATGCATCGTCGATACCTACTTTCTCAACTTTTCCGGTTAACTGGTGCAAACGTTCCTTTACAAAGGTTTCTGTAACTGCAGACACATCAACAATCTTTCCATTAAGCCACAATGCCGTATCAATACAGTGCGCGAGCAAGTCGCCGGTAACTCCTGAACCTGCTGCGTTGACGTCGATGCGCCACAATGCATCGCCACCTTGTGGAAGGTCTGAGTTGATCGTCCAGTCTTGCAGAAAATTAGCGCGATAGTGAAATATCTTCCCGAGTTTTCCGGAATCCACAATTTGTTTTGCAAGTGTTACGGCAGGAACTCTGCGATAGTTGTACCATACCGTATTCGCAACGCCCGCTTTTTCGATTGCTTCCACCATTTTGGTTGCCTCTGCCAGGTTCCGTGCAAGTGGCTTTTCGCAAAGAATCATTTTACCTGCAGCTGCAGCAGCGATAGCTATTTCAGCATGGGAATCGTTCGGGGTACATATATCAATAGCATCAACGTCGTCACGTTTCACCACTTCTCTCCAGTCTGTTGCATACGATTCATATCCCCATTGTTCAGCAAATGCTTTTACTTTTTCTTCCCTGCGCGAACAAACCACTTTCAGTTCAGGTCTGTATTGCAGGTCAGGAAAAAAGTCGCCGATTCTTTTGTAAGCATTCGAATGTGTGCGGCCCATTAAACCGCCACCAATTAGTCCGATACGAATCTTTTTTTTCTGTTCCATCAGATTTTGTTTTTGAGCATTAGTTTATTCAGACCAGCCGTGTGCATCTCTTACTTTTATCATTACGGCCAGGATATCGTTCCATGTTTTTTGCTGGTGCATCACATCGTTCGGGAACATACATCCGTCCCAACATATGTGGCTGAATGCTTTTGTAAGGTTTCCGTTTTCATCGCGCATCCAGTAACCTGCATCATGAACAATATCGAGTTTACCGTTAGGATCTGTTGCAAGGCAATGTCTTCCCGTCTTGTCGTGCGAACCTGTTCCATGTACGGTTCCATCGTTCTGTGCCACGTGGAAATCAATTGTCCATGGACGCAATGCCTTCGTCAGTTTTTTCAGCCCTTCATCGAGCGCCTTCCTGTCGCTCCACTGAAAATCTCCAGGTAAAATGCGGTGCTCAGGACTGTTATAACCGAGCAGGTATAAGAAGGTGTGCGACATATCGGCCTGGAAACCGATGTTTGGACGATCAACCGCTTCGAGCGTGTCGATCATCGTTTTCCAGCTGTGCATTCCACCCCAGCAGATCTCTCCTTCTGCAGCGAGTTTTTCTCCATAGTCTGCAGCAACATCACATGCTTCGCGGAAAGTCTGCGCAATAAGTTTTGTATTGCCTGTCGGATCGGCCGCCCATGTTTCCGGGCTTGTCGCAGAGTCGATGCGGATCACGCCATATTCGCGGATGCCGAGCTCACGCAGTTTTTTACCATAGTGACAGGCTTTTTTCACTTCTTCAACAAAACGATTTCTTTCATCACGTGTTCCCATTGCGGAGCCGCCAGTGGGAGGCCATATGGCTGCAACAAGACTTCCTATTTTGAGATTGTGCGAGGCAACTTTATCTGCGAGTTTCTTAATTCCGTCATCCGAGCTATCGGCAACAACATCCGGATCAAAAAGACCGATATCAACACCGTCGAATCTTACTCCGCCTACTTCCGCAGCAGCAGTCATCTTCAGCATCTCGTCAAAAGGAATCGGTGGCTCTGAATCGGGACCTTTACCTACAATACCCGGCCAGGTTGAATTATGAAGTTTTGGATAGTTATTCATCGATTACAGTTATTATTAAATTAAAAAATGATTTATTTATTTCGGCAATGTGACGGCAATGTTAATTCATTCACCTTATGCCTTATGCCCTATGCCCTATGCCATGTCTCACGTTCCAAGTTTAGCGTCTCACATTGTTCATTTCCGGATTTCCCGGCCCGAAATGTTTCAGCATCACAATAGGATCTGTTTTGGAATGGTTCACGATACGTACTCCCGCTTTCGCTGCTTCTTCGCTGATGAAGAATTCGTCGTAAGTGAGTTGTCCGTAACGGATGAGTGATAGCGTTTCCACTTCCCACACTCCCATCGTTCCGCGGCCCTGCATCATGATGATTCCGTAAGCTCCCTGGTCGGTGATGGTTACTGTTGCCCCGGGTAGAACCGTGAGCTCTTTTGCGCTGAATGCATCCGACTTGTAGCAGATCCATTTTTCTTCATAACCCTGCTTACGCATGTCGTTTATATCTGCAACAGGTACTGGTGCCATAAACCTGTTTTGCCAAAGGTTAGGATCTACGTTCAGCTCCCATTCAATTACTTCCATCAATGCATCGAAGTTTCCAACCTGGTCTTTCGGTGTACCGTTCCACAACAATTCTTCGGGAACGATGGCTTCATTCACGAGCGACTGGTACATTGCAAATACATCGGAAGCTTTCTGCGGTTCGTATGTACACATACTTCCCGGTGCGTGTAACAATCCCGGAGGCACATCCCAGCCGGTACCGGGTTCAAGCCGGAATGCCTGCGAATAATTTGTGATCTTGTTATCGCCCTTAGTAAAATTTACGAGACACTCACGAATGGTTTCCTTCGACGTACCTGGTGCGATTCCCATAAAAGTGTAAGGAAAGTCGCCGCCATGGTTGTTCAATTGCGGCGGAAAATAATATGCTTCGGGTTTGCCCAGCTGGCCAATGAGTTTTGCCTTTTCGTCGGTATGGTGAACGTGGTGC
>JAFAGE010000199.1 GCA_023423015.1 Bacteroidota bacterium | reverse complement strand
GATCTATTTCGGGTGGCTGGGTATCGTGATGCTTTACCTCTACTTCTTCCAGCAATTCCGCCTTTCACGCATATTCATCTCCGTCACCTTGTCGAGCATGGGAATCATGCTAATGGTTAACCGCTTTATTTACCTGATGATCCGCCATTATTTCCGCCACCAGGAATACCTGGTAAGGAAGGTTGTAATTATCGGTTACAATGATGTTGCAAAGAAGCTGGTAAACTATCTCGAAGAAGAAGGTATGAATACGGAAATTGTGGGCTTCTGCGAAGAACCCAGGAATGTGCATGAATTGTCAAATTATCCCATTGTAAGCAATATCAGCGGGGTGATGGATGTGTCGAAGAAATACCAGGTGAATGAAATTTATTCCACTATTGGTCCTGAGCAGGACTCAGATATTTACGAACTGATGATGCAGGCCGACCAGGAGTGTATCCGCTTCCGGATCATCCCCGACCTGTCATTTTTTATTAAGCGTCCGGTATATATCGATTACCTGAAAGATATGCCGGTGCTATCGATACGGACCGAGCCGTTGAACGACGTAAGCAACAGGATTAAGAAAAGGTTATTTGATGTAGTGGTCAGTTTGCTCGTTATTATTTTTATCCTGTCATGGCTCGTTCCGATCATGGCCATTCTGATCATGCTCGAATCGCGAGGTCCCATCTTCTTTGTACAGGAGAGAAGCGGTCGCGACAATCAGCCTTTCCGCTGTTATAAATTCCGGAGCATGCGGGTGAATAATGATGCCAACAGCAAACAGGCAACAAAGAATGATAGCCGCATGACGAAAATCGGTAGGATCATGCGCCGGACAAACATTGACGAGTTTCCCCAGTTTATAAATGTGTTGAAAGGAGAGATGAGCATTGTGGGACCACGTCCACACATGTTGAAACACACAGAAGATTATTCGAAAGTAATCGGTCAATACATGATCAGGCAGTTCCTGACTCCCGGTATCACCGGATGGGCGCAGGTAAATGGTTTCAGAGGTGAAACAAAAACCATCATGCAGATGCAACAGCGTGTTGAGCACGACATCTGGTATATGGAGAACTGGAGCATCTGGCTCGACATTCGAATCATGTTTCTCACGGTGTACAACACCTTCAGGGGAAATAAGAACGCGTTTTAGTTTCACTTTTCACGTTTCGGGTAAATGCTTTCGGCGATAAAGAAATTCTGGGCTATTGTAGGATTGGTTTCATTGGAGCTTGTTGTTGTATTGCTGTTATTTTTCGGGGCCATATTTGCATTTGCCTACCTTGCATACACTGTATTTGAACTCAATAATACTGTCTTCGACCGGCAGGTCTTTTCGACCATAGAACCCTATATCAACGAAGCCAATACCCGGTTGATGAATGGGGTTACTCTCTTTGCCTCTCACGGCTTCCTGCTTCCCGCCAATATTATTCTTGCCGCTTATTTTATTTTCAAACGTCATCGTTGGTACTCTATCAAAATTCCGGTAGTTGCTATCAGCAGTTACTTACTGATGGCACTCATGAAACTGTACTTTGAGCGCGAACGCCCCGACGACCCGGTGCATCAGGCAGCAGCAGGATTTAGTTTTCCCAGCGGGCATGCAATGTCGGCAATGACATTTTATGGAATTCTCATTTACCTCGTTTGGAAAAACGTGAAATCTGGTACGCTGCAATGGATATTGATCGTATTGCTGGTGCTCTTCATTTTCATGATTGGATTCAGCCGGGTCTACCTGCGGGTACACTATGCCAGCGATGTATTTGCGGGATTTTCGCTTGGCCTGGTATGGCTTGTTTTATCGCTCTGGGTCATGAAAAAAATAGAGAACTTCACCGAACGGAAAGTAGCTCCTGAAGTAAATAATGACACCCCTGGATCATGAAACAATTTTTACCCATTCTCATCTTTTTGTTCGCCTGCCAGAAAAGTCAGACGCAAACAGAACTTCCTAAAGAATACAACTACGAACCAACACCGCAGGCCATCCAACTTTCAGGACCTAGAATCACCGAGGCATCAGGCATCACATACAGCAGCGTGCAGGAGGGATCGTTCTGGGTAAATGAGGATAGTGGCAACCCTCCCTTATTGTACCTGGTGCATAAAGACGGAACAGTAAAAGATTCGCTGTTGCTTGATGGCGCAACAAACCGGGATTGGGAAGATATCACTTCAGGTGCCGGTCCGCAGGACGGAAAAAACTACATATATGTTGCCGATATCGGCGACAATGATGCGAAGTATTCGGAGTGGTACATATACCGATTTGAGGAGCCGCCAGCAGGAGTAAAGCAACTTAAGTTGTTCGAGAAAATTGCCTTTGTGTACGAAGACGGTGCCCGTGATGCCGAAGCGATCGTTATCAACCAGGCAACAAAAGACATTTATGTCATCTCTAAACGCGACACCCGTTCACGCGTGTATAAAATCGCTTACCCGCAAAGCACAACTGAAGTCAATACTGCAACATTTTTGTTTGATTTCGGTTATTCCGGGGTGGTAGCCGCAACAACTTCGGTGAGCGGGGAGGAACTGCTGGTAAAAACATATACTACCGTATACCATTATACGATAGGTAGTCACACTTCCCTGGAAGATTCCTTAAAATCGGGTACACCGAAAACCTTGAAATACCAGCTCGAGCCGCAGGGAGAAGCTATCAGTTTCAGCTTCAGCGGCGATGGATTTTACACGTTGAGCGAGGAGGCGATGGGAATAATACCAAAAATGTATTTCTACCGCAAGAAATGAGCGGAGATATCATCGATGTTTATACCCATGTGACTTTCATCATACACACACTCTCCCTTATAAATCACCAGGACCTGCGGTGATTCATGATGAACTTTAAAAACTTCCGCAATTTTATTAGAGAGATTCCTGTAACGAATCAGGTCGAGAAAGTAAAAATCGGAATCAGGAGGAGCGCTTGCCCTGTCGAGGCGGCCTTTTGCCACTGAACTGATCGAGCAGCGGGTACTATGTTTAAAAATAACCTGCGGGCGCGTTTCCGATCTCTGAATAATTTCCTGCAATTGCGATTCTTCACTTAACACTTTCCATTCCATACTTTCCATTGAATTTGTGTCTGTAGACAGCCGATCTGTGGGCTGCAAGTTACAGCCCAAAACGATCATGCAACACACAATTACAGGAAATTTGATCATCTGCCGCCATAGCCCACATAGCCACGGGTCGATTGGCAACCCTGCTGTGCAGTGCACGAAGATATACCGGCTGCAGTTATGCAGATTAAAGCCAGTGCAATTAGCGTCCTTTTCATGGTAACGTATTTAGTGTGAATGATTACTGCCTGATGGATATTGATTGCATCAGGAAATCCAAAGGACGGATCGGGCGCTGAGGGGTTGTTTTCGGGGAATTGGACCGGGTGTAGAATTCAAAGTAAGTAATAAAAAGCTGTAAATGCAAGTGTTTGAACCGGTTTAGTAAAGATTTCTATACCTATATTGTGACCGTTCAGAGACAGAAGGTTCTCCATTTGTATACGCATTAATTAACCAGCAAAAGATAGTCTGAAAACTACTTTGCAACCATCGAAATACCAGGCTGTTAACAACAGGCTCCGGGAAACTTGATGGGTGGGATATGCGTACATTTGTGATTCAACTTTCAGGAAAACAATCGTTAAATACGTGATGTTACAACTTACCAAGCCGCTGGCCGTGATCGATGTTGAAGCAACAGGAATTAACCTGAGTACCGACCGGATCATCGAAATCGCCATCGTGAAAATCTTGCCCGATGGAAAGAAAACCATTAAAAGAAAGCTGATCAATCCTGAAATGCCCATCCCTGCCGTTGTAACGGACATTCATGGAATCACCGATGAAATGGTGAAAGACGCTCCAACCTTCAGGCAGGTGGCCAATGAAATCAGACAATTCATCGATACAGCTGATATTGCAGGTTATAATTCGAACAGGTTCGACATACCTATTCTCGTTGAAGAATTTCTGCGCGTTTCGCTCGATTTCGACATGCGCAACCGCAGGCTGGTAGACGTGCAAAAGATTTTTCACACAATGGAACAACGCACGCTTGCCGCGGCATACAAATTTTATTGTAATGCTACTCTCGAAAATGCACACAGCGCAGAGGCTGATGCCAATGCTACCTGGGAAGTGTTACAATCGCAGGTACAGCGTTATCCTCAACTCGGCCTCACGGTCGACAGTATCCTGAAGTGCATAGGAGAAGAAAACACGGTAGATTTCGCGAGAAGAATGGTACTGGAAAACGGAAGAGAAATCTTCAATTTTGGAAAACATAAAGGCCGGGTAGTGACTGACGTGCTGAAGGCAGAACCTCAATATTATGACTGGATGATGAAAGGCGATTTTCCCCTTCACACAAAACAAAAGCTTACCGAGGTCTTTAACCGAATGATGTTAAAGAAAGGATAATTGGATAAGCTGGTAATCATACCAACCTATAATGAAAAGGAAAACATTGGGCTGATCGTAGACGCGATCATGAAGCTTCCAGTGCCCTTTCACGTGCTGGTGATCGATGATGGTTCACCCGACGGTACCGCAGCCATTGTAAAAGATCTGATGCGGCAGTACAAAGGTTCCCTGTTTCTCGAAGAGCGAAAAGGTAAGGCTGGACTCGGCACCGCTTACATACACGGATTTAAATGGGCGCTGACCCACGGTTATGAATACATATTTGAAATGGATGCCGACTTCTCGCATAATCCTGCCGACCTGCCACGACTATTTGAGACATGTGCATCCGGTAAAGCAGACATGGCCATCGGCTCACGCTATGTAAAAGGAGGAGGCACTGTTAACTGGCCCCGCAACCGCATCTGGTTATCGAAAGGTGGTTCACTTTATACACGACTCATCACCTGGATACCAGTGAAAGATACTACTGCCGGCTTCGTTTGTTACCGGCGAAAAGTTCTTGAAGCCATCGACCTCGATGCCGTACATTTTCTCGGTTATGCCTTTCAGATAGAGATGAAATTTGCAGCCTGGAAGCTTGGCTTCAAAATAGTAGAAGTGCCCATCATTTTTGAAGACCGGAAATACGGCGCTTCAAAAATGCACAAAGGAATAGTGAAAGAGGGAATTCTTGGTGTGCTGCAACTCAGGTTGATGACCTTGTTTAAGAATTATCGCCTGCGTGTAGACGACAAACTTAATTCGCCGGCTGTGAAAGTTGAAGGTGGCTCAGGCAGCACTGATGTACCGCACCAATGACCTTTTTGCCACCGGCAATAGGGTTTCATCAACAGGAAATGTCAAACCTGTTTCAATACAATAAACCGCAGGATTGGGGAGGTCCTTCTTGTTTCGTATCAACTCTGCTTTAATGCTTTCGTAAGTGTTTACAATTTTTCGATCCCAGTAATCGATGTATTCAGTTTTAATTGAGCGGTATTTTTCTTCCTTCTTATGAAAAATACTCAGGCTGTATTGATATACGCGTGTTTTCCTGCAGCTGCCTTCTGCAAGGAAGAAATAACCTTCACTGTTCTCAAGTGGTACAATACCTACCGGAAAAATATTGAGCTGGTTCTCCACGAATTCATAAATCTCGGTGCCGTTGGTTATGGTAGATTTAATTTCACCGGCTGAGTAGCTGATGATCGCTTCCAGTTCCTGCATCAGATCATCGTCTTCAATCATCTGCTCGTAAAGCATCTGCAGTTTCTCCATCTGAATCATCGTAAGTTTTTTCGGAAACTGTTCCTGCAGGTATTTTTTGTTTTCGCGAAACGCTACGAGGTTGTTGTAATGGAAAATAACGTCGGCCAGTTGTGGGTAAAGTTTGTTTTCACCAAAGTGTTTATTTACTTCCTGCAGGTACGCAAGAAGTGTGTATTTCTTCAGCTCAAAATCGATATAGCCGTCTGCAAACCATGTTTGGGATAGTGTTTTCATAAAGTGATTTTGGTTAGCTACATATATCAATTTACGAAACCTGTGCCAGACGTCAAAGGGCAGAAGGCAGGCTTGTCCGTCGAAGCTTCAGCGAAGACGGAAAGTGCCGATGCCAATTCGGAACAGAGACTTGCTTCGCCGCGTCTCAGCAATACTTCGCCCTCCAGGCCTGATTCGTTCTCCGATCTCCGATCTCCGTTCTCCAATCTCCGATCTCCATTCTCCGTTCTAATTTAGATTTCTCTTGAAGCGTCGAAATTTTCGAGCTCACGCGCAATGGCGTTGAGGAAGGTTGAGCCCAATGCGCCGTCGATGATGCGATGATCATACGAAAGCGACAGGTACATCATGTGCCGGATTGCGATAGAATCGCCCTGGGCCGTTTCGATTACTACCGGCCGGTTCTTGATGGCACCTACCGCAAGGATTGCCACCTGTGGTTGGTTGATGATGGGGGTGCCCATGATGCTGCCAAACGTACCCACATTTGTGATCGTGAACGTGCCGTCGGCTGTGTCGCCTGGTCGTAATTTATTTGTGCGTGCATCGTTGGCAAGCCTGTTTACCTGTTTGGTTAACCCCACCAGGTTCAGTTGATCAGCATTGCGAAGCACGGGAACAATAAGGTTTCCTGTAGGCAATGCCGTAGCCATTCCGATGTTGATGTCTTTTTTTACAATCAGTTTATCGCCGTCTACGCTGCTATTTAGCCAGGGATATTTTTTAATGCAACGGATCACTGCTTCGACAAACAGGGGTGTAAATGTGATTTTCTCGTTTTCCCTTTTTTCAAATTCTTTTTTAACGCGCTCGCGCCATAGCACCATGTTCGTTACATCTGCTTCCGCAAAGCTCGTAACATGCGCACTCGTGTGCACACTGTCGATCATGTGTTTCGCAATCATCTTGCGCATGCGATCCATCTCTATAATCTCAACATTGCCTGAGTAGAGCTGTGGAGTGTAGTCGGCGGCAGGTTCATTGTATGCTCGCACCGGCTGCGGTGGATTAGAGATTACTTCAACTTCGGAATATTCACGCGCTTTTGGTGTACTTCCGTTGGCCGATTTGCGGTCAACGACGTATTGCAGAATGTCTTTCTTGGTAACACGACCTTCGCTTCCGGTACCCGGGATCGTTTCAAGTTCATGCATGCTTACTCCTTCGCTGGCCGCAATATTTAACACCAGCGGAGAATAAAATCTTCCTGCTGAAGTAGGCTTGTACGATGGTGTAGTTTGTTGCCTGTTCTGGCTATGTTGGTAACCTTGTTGCGGTTGATGGTGTTGTTGTGCCTGCTGTGTCGGCTGCTGCCCACTGTCCGGGCTTTGATGAGGTGGTTGTGTAACTTGTTCACCATTGGTAGTCTTAATCCTGGCGATTACGGCGCCTACAGGCACCACATCATTAACGTTGTATAGAGTTTCTTCTATAATCCCTTCTGCACTCGACGGCACTTCACTGTCCACCTTATCGGTAGCAATGTCGAGAACTGTCTCATCCATTTTCACCTGGTCGCCTGCATTCTTATGCCACTTGAGAATGGTGGCTTCCATGATGCTTTCCCCAAGTTTAGGCATTACGAGATCAACTATTGCCATAAGGTTCGATCGTTTTAAATACGTGGCAAAGATAGCACTTCGCAACTATCTCATTTTTGCAGTTCTCATTTATCCTCCAGTACCACTCTCAGCAAATTGAGGGCCTGCGCTGCGGTCATCTCTATATTTCGTCCGCGGTCGTAACGAAAATGAAAACGGCGGGTCAGCACCTTTGTTGCGCTTCCTGCCGCAATCCAAACGGTGCCTACCGGTTTTTCTGCGGTGCCGCCATCAGGACCCATAATGCCCGACGTTGCAATACCGTAATCTGCTTTTAATGACTTCAACGCTCCGGCAAGCATTTCCTTTACCGTTTCTTCACTCACTGCTCCATGTAACTTCAATGTTTCTTCCCTTACGTCCAACACATCCTGCTTCACGGCATTGGCATAAGCCACAACAGATCCATTAAAAAAAGCGGAAGCGCCTGCCTGCTCTGTGATCAGCCTCGCTATGTATCCGCCTGTGCAGCTTTCTGCAGTGCACATGGTTTTGCCAGAATCTTTCAGTCGCTGGTAAATTATTTGCTGCATCGACAGGTCTTCATCGTTCACAAGCCATTCGCTCACCCACTCCTTTAATTCCTCAAAGCGTTTGTCCAAGGCTGTGTTGATAGAAGACTTATCACTTCCCTTTGCTGTGAGCCGCAGTCTCACCATGCCATACGAAGGCAGGTAAGCAAGACGAATTTCGGGAGGCAGGTTCATTTCCCAGCTGGCGATATGTTCGGCGAGAGCAGATTCCCCGATACCGGTAGTAAGCAGTGTGCGATGCACAATGTAGTTGCCGCTGAATCTTTCTTTAAGTAGCGGAATAACTTTGTTGCTCATCATGCCTTTCATTTCGTGAGGCACACCTGGCATGGAGACGAAGATTACCCCGTTTTTCTCAAACAACATTCCCGGAGCCGTACCGCGTTCATTGGGGATCACTGTGCAATTTGCCGGTACTTCCGCCTGCTTGCGGTTCAGTTCTGTAAATGGACGCTTAAAAACATTCTCGAACAGGTGTTTCACAAATTTCAACACCTCTTCATTCACCACAAGCGGACTATCGAAATACTGGCTGAGCAATGGTTTGGTGATATCGTCGGCTGTCGGTCCTAATCCACCTGTTATCAGGATTATCTTCGAATAAGTGCTTTCTTCGTCGAGGGCACGGCGAATTTCATCAGCATCATCGCCTACAGACACACGTCGGCGGATCCAAATGCCCAGCAGGTTTAGCTGCTGGGCAATCCATGCGCTATTGGTGTCTATCACCTGGCCGATGATCAACTCATCGCCAATCGTAATAATCGAAGCCAGGACCTCTTTATTTTTCATTCTATCATTTTATCCCGGAAATGTCGGCAAACGGCAATGTTACACCTCTCACCTCTCACGTCTGCCGTCTCCCATAATCACTTCTTCATCATTCCATCCACGCTCACTCTCCCGGGGCCAACGAGCAGGAGTACGAAGAAGATGAGGAAGAACAGCGCAGCTTTTTCACCTTCGGTGAATATTTTCATCTGGTGTCCCTCTGATACAGCGATCGCCATATCGATCACCAATGGAATGGCGGCAAAGCGGGTAAACAAACCCAATATGATAAAGATGGCGCAGAAGAATTCAGCAAAAACAACGAGTGCCAGCGACACGGAGCCGCCCATGCCGAGGAAGTTCATGAAGTCGGGCGCAATCTTTTGGAAGTTTACAAGCTTGCTGTAACCATGACTCATCATCAGGATGCCGCCACCTACACGTAACACCAGCATTGCAATGTTGAAGGCAAGAGGAGAGTAGCTGATACTGAGAAGTTTTTTCATAAGCAGAAAGATTTTTATCAAAGTAAAGGAATAATCGTTGATCGTTCCGGATCAACGAAGGCGAATATTAGTATTTCAGTTTATGAAAATAAATTGTTAATCCCATTCATTTATCCACATCTGTTTGGAATGATGTTTGGCCGAAATATAAATATTTAGAATCTTTACCGTTGACGTTGTCAACGACCTAAAACGAATATAAATCCAGATGAAGCAAGCGCTCGTTATTCTACTGATGACCGGATTTTATTATTCATCAGCGCAGCAGACACGTTTCATTAACGATCCCAATGCTTCCTTCAACCAGGCAAAGGAATTTTTCCAGAAACAACAGTACAGCCTTGCATATCCCCTTTTAAAGGAACTTCAGCAAAAGCAGCGCGAAACCGAGCGCAGCAACAACGCCTTGAACTACCAGGAAGTGCGTTACTATGCCACTGTGTGCGCGCTGAAGCAGAATGAAGAACGTTCTGTGTATGCTGCCCAGGAATTCATAGACCTTGAAGATAATGCAGCGCTGGTGCAGATGATGAGTTTTCACCTCGCAGAATATTATTTCAGGAAGAGCGACTATGCGAAAGCTATTCCTGCCTACGAAAATGTGAGCATCTCAAACCTCTCTAACGAAGAGATCGCCCTGATGAAATTTCACCAGGGTTATTCATATTTCACGGTTCAGAAATTTCAGCAGGCCAAACCGCTCCTGAATGTGACACGCCAGATGCCGAAGGATCCCAACTACCTTGATGCTAATTACTATTACGG
>JAFAGE010000103.1 GCA_023423015.1 Bacteroidota bacterium | reverse complement strand
GCGTGAAAACCTGGTGAATGTTTTTGTGCTGATTGATGGACGACACTCTCCTCAAAAAATAGATCTTGAATTTATCAATCAGCTGGGAAAATGGGAGGTGCCTTTTACTCTTGTTTTTACGAAAGCTGATAAAGAAAATCAGAAGACAATCAGCGAGAACGTAAAATTGTTTCTCAACAGGATGCGTGAAACCTGGCAATTTCTACCCAGGCATTTTATAACCAGCGCTGTAAAAAAACAGGGACGCGACAAACTTCTGCAGTTTATAACAGAGCAGTTGAATGCGGAAGAGGAACAATGATTATTCGTCCGACAAATGGATGAGCAACCTTCGGTTGCCTATGCAGTACATTGTGTCGCCCACATTCTGCAGAAAAAAAAGTTTGAAAGCATTTTCATCTACAAATTCCAGGTAAGAAGCCGACTCTTCGGGCAATGCCTTCGCCAGCAGGGGCGCGCTTGCTTTTTTAATTATACCGTAGTATCTCGAAGATGAAGGTTGCAACTGGAAAAGACAGTAGCAGTCTTTAGGGAGATTGTTCTGTAATTTCTGAATATCGTTACTGTTGCTGTTAACGAAAAAATACACCATGTGATTCATTAGTTCACCACTTTATTTGCACAGCTACTGCTGGCAAAAGCTTCCGGTTTTGCTTTGAAGGCAAAGCCCATTCCTAAGATATAGCCCATTGCTTCTTTAAGGGCATCGTTGCTTTTAAAATGAGGGTTCGTATTGATGTCGGCATGTACTTCCATATCCACATCGTACAAAGTAAACAGGTTGCATAATTCGTACGCGATCTCTATACTCTTTGCCACTTCCACCAGCATTCTTTCCTTAATGCTATATACCTGCCTCGTTTTCTCATTATGAATAAACATAAACCCACCATGTCCCTCACGAAGAAAGACGATCACCGTAGCAAATTCGGTTTCGGCGCCTTTTACCTGTGAATCGGTGCCGATACAAACTTTCAAATGGTACCCGTTGGCGGTTTCTCTTTTAATTGCGGTTTCGACAGCTTCCAGAATGGGCAATTCAATAGGGTCGCCATTAAATTTTCTCCATTTCATATGTCTATAGGTTTTTCGAATTTAACGAAAAACAGCTGTATGACAAAAATGGCGAGTGTTATTGTTTGATTAAGCGAAAGACATATTGTTCCGATTTGCCGAAAACTTTCAGAACCAGGAATCCTTTCTTGCCCGCTGTTATTGATATAGGATTAGCGCCAGCCACAATGCGTCCGGCCTTCAGCAACCTGCCTGTTTCATCAAGCAACTGGTAGTTGAATTCGCCCGGAGAATTAACGGTAAACTGGTCGCGAACGAGTGTGCTGTTGACCGATACAGGCTCTTCCGCGAGTACTACAGCGTTTGAGTAAAAGCTGCTGCTGTCGGGGAGCATCATACGAAGCCGGTAATAGACATTGCCGTAAGCGGGCCGGTTGTGCGAGAAACTGGTTGATCCTGTTGGCAACGTAGCAATGGGCAGGTAGCGGACACCATCGAGCGAGTATTCCAGGTACGACCGTGTTACTGATTCCCTATCTGGTGCATCCCAAGTTAACGAATGCAGATTTTGACGTATTGTTCCCTTCATAGCTATCGGGGAAGTGGAAGTTCGGGGAATTACGATTGCATTGAGAAAGTATTGCCCGAGGCTTCCGTAGTCCGAAACATTTGCATTTGAAGTGCCGTCGACCGAGATGAAATAGGTTCCTGCATTTAACATCGTGTCGATAGAAGAAGACAAATTTTCTTTTGGATCAGCCGAAAGGACCGTGTCGCCATTATTGCGAACGAGCGTGAGCTTCATGTCCATATTGGCCCCTGTATTATTTTCATCGAGGCGCGAAGGATAGGCCTTGATGGTGAGCCGGGACTTCCTGGTAAGCTGCAGCTGGAAATAGTCGTTGTCTTCCGCTTCGTTGATTAACCCCGATACAGATACGGTGTTCGATGAAAGAAATAATTTGGTAGACTCGAAACGAGTGCCTCCATGGTCATCACTGCGCAGACCAATCTTGCTGATGCCTCTGCTGATGATGGCGATGTCATTCTGCATTTGTTTGCATCCTTCGATGGAAGGGCCATACGTCCACGTGGTAAAATTCTTGTAATAGGCAACACCCATTATGGGAGCCCACCCGGTTTCTCCGTCACCTTTGCCTTCTGCATATTCGGTTATCAGTTCGCACGACCTGTTGTACGTGCTCTGATGATATAACCCGAGCGTATGTCCAATCTCGTGCGAAGTAGCTTCGGCAATATATTTTGCGTTGTTGTCGAGTAATGTGGTAAAAACCCAGGCAGGAGTGTCGTCGCCCCATGTAAAGGAATTTACAAAAGCAACTCCGCCCGCGTGTCCATACCACTGATAAGAAGGTGTTACAATGATTCGTGCACGCTGGGCTATCGGCGCTTTGAGGTAAACATCCGGATCTGTGGTGATATTGAGATTGAAAATGCGAAAGTCTTCAGCTACGCGGTTGAATATTTCGGTGACCTGCGCCTCCGTTAATCCCGAAGGTGCTGCGTTGATGGTGCCTTCCCAATTCCAGCCAGTCCCTTTCACCACCTGGCCATCGAAGTCGAGGTAAACGGCAGGGCGTGCTTCCGGATAACTATTCATCTTCGGAACCTGCGCAACCGCGGTGCTGGTGCAAAGAAAAATAATGCAGCAGTATGCGATACTCATGCTCGATGCCTTCAGCCTGGGTGTAGAGGTGTACATTTTTCTTACTCGGGCATGTATAGCCCTCGTGAATTCTTTTTAATAAAATATCGGTCCTGCTCTTTGTACAACTGAAGTATGTCGCCATACTTTGGATGTAGTATTCTACCCTGGATATTGGAGGAATTGTCGGCATTCAGCCGCATTGAGATATTCAAAAGGGCATTGGAGTAGTTGCTTACACGCACATTAACCGAAAGAGAACCGGGATTGTGTTGAGTTTTATCAACAATCCTTCCTTCTATTTGCAATGCAGGCGAAAGCTGAAGATGTATGGAATCGTTAACGGATGCACTGAACAGCTTAAGAAGTTCACTGCGGTCAACTTCGAATTGATCGGGTAGACTGGAAAACAACAATGGTTTGGATGGTTGCGAATCGCGGGGAGGCAAAACAACTTTCTGGGCGTGAACAGCACACGGTAACAGGGTAGCGAGCCCGAGGAGTATTGCACAAAATCGTTTCATCAGTAAGTTGCTTTCGGAATTTTCACAAGGGCTGGAGACGTAGAAGTACGATACATAGATACGAAAAGATACGAAACGAATAGATATTATTTGTAATGAGTAATGGTTTCCATTTACAGTCTTTTCCTGACACGTTTAACGTCTGCCGTCTCACGTCTCACGTCTGCCTTCTGCCGTCAATATTGCCCTGTACTGAGCATCACCAGCGTACAAGCCTGCAAAGTCTCAATTCCGTTCTTATGCGCAAGTTCTTCAAGCTCTTCATTTTCCGTTCCCGGATTGAAGATGATCCGCTTCGGCTTCAGTGAAACAATGTAATCGTAATATGGTTTCTGATTGGTTGGATTCAGGTATAAAGTAATGGTGTCCAGGTCTTTAATAGGTTTGGTCTGGGTTTCCACAGGAACATCGGCTACTGTACCGTTGCGTTTGCCTATTGCAACAACCGGGTGGGCATGACGCCTCAAACGATTTATTGCAATATTGCTGTAACGTGATGGGTTACCGGATGCACCTAGTACAAGCGTGGTCTTTGGCATATTGAAGTTAAGCTGTTTCAAATGTCAGGCCACGAATCTATCTTCGCCATATGCCTGCTTTTGGCCTGCTAACCTACAAAGCCCATCCCGAATATAATGTGGGCGATTATATTCAGAGCCTCGCAGCCGCCCGGTTCCTTCCACAGGTGGATCAATATGTTAACCGCGAAAAGCTTTCTAAATATAATGGCGAAAAACTGAAGCTGATCCTCAACGGTTGGTTCATGCACCATCCCGAAAACTGGCCGCCATCTGAACAGATTGACCCTCTTCTGATTTCGTTTCACCTTAATGCACAGGCGAGAGAAGCCATGCTGTCGGACGCAGGTACCAGGTGGTTTAAAGAACATGGACCAGTGGGCTGCCGTGATCTGTATACCCAGGAAGCTTTAAACAGTGTTGGCATAGACACATGGCTTAGCGGATGCCTTACGACAACACTAAAGAATAAGTGGAATTATCGAACGAACGACATCTACTTCGTTGATGTATTGTTTCGGGTGCCTGATTGGAAAACAATGGGGCGGAGCACAAGGGGCTTTGCCAGGTCGCTTCTTAGCGGCGACTGGCTGAAAGGTTCTCAACGCGAAACATTAATGAAACGCCTTTTTACCGAGGATATTCTGAAAACCGCAAGGCAACTGACGCACTATCACCCTTCGCGACATACCGAACAGGAAAGGTTTGAAATGGCAGAGAGTTTCCTGGAAAAATATGCTACTGCAAGGCTCGTAATTACCTCGCGTCTGCATTGCGCACTGCCGTGTCTTGCTTTTGGAACTCCGGTAATTTTTGTTGAAGCCGGTTTTAACCAGGAACAGGAATGGTGCAGGCTGAATGGTATCACCCAAAATTTCAACACCATCACCGTACAACCCGATTCAAGTATTTCATCGAATTTTCATTTTAACGGAGCCGTTGGTGCAGACATTTCCATCGAAAATCCAACTGCTTTCAGGCAGTATGTACCTGCCCTCGAAGAAAAATGTTACTTGTTTGTAAATGCAGTTTCGGAGGGCGTATGAAGGTTGTACATGTCATCAGCGGTTTAAGAGGAGGAGGTGCAGAACACATTGTTCTTGCATTGTGCGAGCAATCGGTCGTTCATCAAGACTCCGAAATGCAGGTAGTTAGCCTTTCAGGTATCACAGATATCGCGGATAAATTTCAAAACATTCCTGTGTTTATTCCGCGAATAACGGGTTCGCACAAACGAAATAATTCTGGATTTCGAACTGCAATTTCAGCGATAAGACATTTGCTCAGCATAAGACCTGACCTGCTTCATGCACATATGATTTACGGATGTATGGCTGCGTGCATTGTAAAACTTTTCAGGCCAGGTACGAAGATTGTATTTACGCTGCACAATACTCATCAGCCGAATATTTTCTATCGCATTTTCCTGTTTATGACGCGGCCGATGCGTGCTGCAGATATTATCTTCCCCGGTACAAGGCCGGCATGGTACCAGAAGAAAAACGCAACTACAATCGCAAACGCTGCGTACCATTCTACCATTCCGGAAAACATCGGAAAGGATGTATTTACCTGTCTTTTTGCAGGTAGGCTCGAGAAACAAAAGCGGCCACTTCTATTGCCGGATATTGCCGGAAAATTAGCAGGGAAGTTTCCTTTCAGGATCATTGTAGCTGGTGCCGGGTCGCTGGAACAAACCTTACGGAATGAAGTAGAGCGCCGTAATCTCACTGAATATTTTGAATGGGCAGGATTTACCCACAACATGCCCGTTTTGATAGCCCGGTCCCATTGCCTGTTATTGCCTTCGGATTACGAAGGCATGCCGTTGATTGTAATGGAGGCTGCAGCTGCGCGGTTACCGGTAATTGCAACCCCAGAGGCAGTTAAGGCATTCAACGTGACAAGTGAACACGCGTTTATCTGT
>JAFAGE010000061.1 GCA_023423015.1 Bacteroidota bacterium | reverse complement strand
GCAGATAATTGTGGCACGGGACCGGCTACAAACGCGCCAAATAAGTGGTACGAAGAAATTATGAAAGTGCCGGGTGCGAAGAAGCCACGTTACACAAGATTAAGAAACCTCAACCCGGCCACATTATACAACTGTAGCGACAGTTTGTGGCACGACGCGTGGAGCCGTGCTTTTGATCCGAATTTCAAGATCAGCCACGTGTATACAGCGAGCGGAGCAGTTGGTGCTAACGATGGAATCAACCAGAATATGTATCAATGGTTCGCAACCCAGGCGAATGCAGTGTTGCCTGTTACAATGAAAAGTTATGTTGCAAGATTGATTAACAGGAAAGTGGAATTAAAATGGATTACTGCCGACGAAAAAGACAATGCTCAATTCCTGATTGAACGTGCAGGTGCCGACAACAAGTTTGTGAACATTGGAAATATACCCGGCATGAGAGATCATGTGGGCGACAAGGAGTATACATTCATCGACGACAGGCCGCTCCAGGAACTGAATTATTACCGCCTCGTGCAGGTTGATATTGATGGCGCAAAAACTTACTTCGATGTTAAGAAAGTGCTGAATCGCGACGATGCAGCAGTTGTTGTGTCTCCTAATCCATTTGCAGGAGACGTTTCTGCATTTGTTAATCTGGACAAGTCGCAGCGCGTGCAGGTATTACTAACCGACATGACCGGCAAGATTCTGAAGTCAACCAGCGGATTGTATGGTGCCGGCAGCAGCGAAGTGAAATTGAATGCTACAGGCTTACCCGCGGGAGTTTACCTGTTGAAGATAAACGGTGAAAGCGTAAGCCTAACTACCCGCGTGATTAAGAAGTAGAGCTTTCGAAAACTCATTAACTGTTTTTTTATACAGTTCCATGTCGAACTCAGGCAATGAATAATTGAATGCTTTTGCTGCATTTAATGCATGCAAGAGCGAAAATGAGTGTTGCCTGTAGGATAATGCATAATTATTTTTTGCGCAAACTTCTGCAAGATATTCCTGCTCAGCCTGGCCGGGTGTGGGCACAAGTATCATTTTCTTTTTCAGCTTAAACATATCCATTAGCGTAGTGTAGCCTGAACGGCTTATTATAAACGCAGATTGATGAGCTAAAGCAGAAAGATGATTTGCATGCACGTGATCATAACAGGTAATGCCATTAATATATTGTTTGGTGGATGAAGCAGAAGGTCGCGCACGGATAATGATAGTACGCGACTTAAGATCTTCGGGAGCTTTAGCTAGTTCTTCGAGCAATAAGTTTTCAAACAACGAACGCTGCGGCTCAGGACCGGATAAGATGATAAGTAATTCGTTGTTTATGTCAACGTGAGTTTGCGAAATCTGCAAACGCGACATACAACCGATATAGCTCACAGGTATTTTCGGTTTCTTCTGCGCATGTGAAAGATTGCCCGCGAGACCAGGTGGATGCTGGTAATCGGGTATCCAGCACGAGTGAAACTTGTTTACATAACTGTAAAGAAATCGTTGCATGATTGCATCTATAAACAACCCCAGGCCGGAATATGGACGCAGTTGGTGGGTGATGAAAATGCAGGTTACAAATGCGTTATAAAGGCCGTATCGGTTATCGGAAATGACAGCATCTACCTTGTTGCTGTTCAGGAATCTACTTAGCCAACGATTTTCGCCCTTGATCTTTGTCAAAATATTAGTTATTTGGGCTACAATTTTGAGCTTTGTGAAGCCGTTTTTACCGGCGACACGCACCTCATAGCCTTCAAGATCGACGAATCGGAGGTTTGGCAGCTCATTTTCGAGGATTATCTTTTGTGTTGAATTACAGGCCACTAGCACTTCACAGCCAGATTCGAGCAAGGAGGTAAGAAGCGGGATGCACCTCGTGGTGTGGCCCATGCCCCAGTCGAGAGGTGAGAATAAAATCAGGGGTTTTTTGTCATCACGCCCTATTTTTCTCATTTTGAAGCAATTTGGGGTACTTTTTTTGATGTAAAATAGAGTAATTTAGGAGAATCAGAGTATGAAGAAAGTCAACCATCGACTGATTTATCTGTTATTTATTGTTACTGTTTTAACTGCCAGCTGCAGTGCAGGGAACCACATGGGTGGAACCTCTAAAAAATGCGGTTGTGGTTTGAACAAAGGCTTTGTTGGTTACTAAAATCCTATAATGAGATGAAAACACCTAATCGCGACTTGCTAGTTTTGGTGAAAGACGATCACCTCGATAAAGAGGCAATCGAATTTGAGTTGGAACAACTCAATCAATTATTGTTTGTATTCGAAACAGCAGACAATTTCTGTATTGCTCACGAAGTATTCGACCTGAATAAATACAAGACAATTCACAATGCCAAAACCATTAAGCAGATAATGAAACAAAAAGAGCTTAAGGCATTTGTATTTATTTCCAACAAAAACTAAGTTTCTCTATTCCTGAATTTTACGCGACAGGTCGAGTGAGACCTTCCCTCTAAGAGTGTAAGTTTTCCAAAGCGGCTTTAAGTAATCTGATCATTTCCGGGATCTCTTCCTTTTTGCATGTTCCAACACTTAACCGGTACCATGGTGAATCGTGCGATGCACCGAACGCGTTAAACGGAACGATAGCAAGTTTTGCCTCGTTGAGCAGGTAAGAGGTAACCTCTGCCTGGTTATTCAGTAATTTTCCATCTTTTGTTTTTCTTCCAACACAATCAAATTTCACAGTAAGATAGATTGCGCCTTCGGGGGCAATGGCGTCGGTTGGTAATCCTGATGATTTAAGAAGCATCAGTTCACGATAGATGGTATCGAGGCGCTCTGATACTTCCCTTTTGAATTTCAATAAAAATGATTGCACAGCCTGTTGGTTGCGCAGGAATGATGCAACAGCTTTTTGTTCGGCCATCGGAGCCCACGCACCTATATGCGTGAGGATAGCTTTCATTTTCGAGATCACGCGAGCAGGTCCCATCGCCCAACCTACGCGTACCCCGGTTGCGGCAAACGCTTTACTGATGGCATCGATGTAAATGGTGAACTCTTTCATCCGCGGGTCGATATTCACCGGATCATAATGCTGAATGGAACCATATGTGAGCTGCCAATACATCTGGTCGTAGAGCAGATACAATTTCTTTTCTCCTTGTTTGCGTAACGCGTTTTCCTCAATAATCATCTCGCAGATGCCGCTAAGCGCCTCTTTGGAAAAGGTGGTGCCTGTCGGGTTTTGTGGTGAGCAAAGCGCAATAAGGGTTGCGCCTTTGAGGTGGTGCCGTATTTCATCTGCAACAGGCATAAAGTTGTTTTCCGGCTTTGCGTTAATTACCGTGTGTGTTGCGCCGATAAAATGCGTGTAATGATTGTTGTTCCAGGAAGGAACTGCATAAATCACTTTGTCACCCGCGTCGCAGACGGTTCTGAATGTTGCATATATCAGTGGGCGGCCACCGGAAGCTACAAGAATTTCATTGGTGGAATAGTCGAGCTGCTGGTTTTCCATTATAAAATAGGCAATTGATTCGCGAAGGTCAATATTTCCTTCAGCAGCGGGATAATTGGTGAAATGGTGGCGGTATGCCACTACAATGTCGTCTTCAAGTTCACGGGGTATGGGAAATATTGATGGGTCAAAATCACCGACTGTGAAGTTGTATATCTTTTCACCCTGCCTTATTTTCTCACGAATTTCACCTCCTAATTTCACTATTTCGGAGCCGATGAGGGTTTCGGATAATTGCGAGAGGCTCATGTAATGTTATTTTTTTCGCGCCAGAGCTGGTTGAAAGTTTTTTCCGGGAACTGAATATCTGCACGTTTACGGTTCCATCCGCCGATTACACGGTTCACTACCCAGTTTTTGATACCCCTGCTGCCTTTGTTCATCCATTTCCTGTTGAGGCTTCCCTGCTTCCAGGCTTTCCATGCAATCGTTTCCTGCCATGAAGAAGCGCCCTTCTCCACTGCTTCGCTTCTGTTATCGAGAAGCAATTCATGAAGATTGATTCGTACTGCGCAGACCTCGGTGCAGTTTCCGCACAACGAAGATGCGTAGCTAAGGTGTTTCCATTCTTTCATACCGCGCATCTGCGGTGTGATAACGGAACCGATAGGTCCGCTGTAGGTGGTCGCATAGGTATGTCCACCAATATTTTTATAAACCGGGCAGGCATTGAGGCACGCGCCGCATCGGATACAGTAGAGGCTTTCGCGTTGGCGCTCATTTGCCAGGATGTTGCTGCGACCGTTATCCAGCAGTATAACATACATCTCCTGTGGCCCATCGGTTTCACCTGGCTGTCGCGGTCCGCTGATTACGGAATTGTAAACCGTAATTGTTTGACCTGTTCCATATGTAGCCAGCAGTGGCCAGAACAGGCCAAGGTCGGTGAAAGAGGGAATTATTTTTTCGATGCCGGTTATGGCGATATGAGTTTTGGGAAATGCTGAACTGAGACGTGCATTGCCCTCGTTTTCGGTAACTGCAATACTGCCTGTGTCTGCAATAATGAAATTCGCACCTGTAATTCCAATTTCAGCCTGCACATACTTTTCGCGCAATTTTTCGCGTGCTACGAGTGTAAGTTCTTCGGGTGTTAAATTTGGTTTCGAATTCAGCTTTTCATAGAACAGCTTTGCTACATCCTCCTTGCTTTTGTGCATGGCAGGAGTAACGATGTGATAAGGAGGTTCGCCGTCAAGTTGTTGAATGTATTCTCCGAGATCGGTTTCAACACTTTCGATGTTATTCTGCTCCAGGAATTTGTTCAGGTGAATTTCTTCTGTAACCATGCTCTTGCTCTTCACAATGGTTTTACAGTTCTTCTCTTTGCAGATGCGCAGGATTTCACTAAGCGCCTGTTCGGCAGTTTCTGCCCATATCACTTTTCCGCCACGCGCTGTAAAGTTGGCTTCAAAGTTTTCAAGATAAAGGTCAAGCGATTCAATTGCGCGCCATTTGATGTTTTTGGCGCGTTCGCGCGCAAGTTGCAGGTTGTTGAACTGCTGTTTACCAAAAGGAACAGTGCTGTCGTACCGCCTTATGTTGAAGTTCACCTTGTTGCGGTGGTCGAGGTCGGCAGACTTAATGGTGCTTTTTGCTATAAACGTCGAGACCCTTTCTTTCATCCTTTGCTGTGTTATCTTCTGGTTACCTCTTCCTGTTTCTCCGAAGTATATTCTTCCGCAACTTTTTCAAGTGCATCATAAAATTCCTGTCCAAAACAACGCACGATCGGCTCTTTCAGGAACTGGTATACGGGAACTTTTAATTTCTTCCCCTGTACACATGCGGGACTACAAAGCACTTCGCGAGGTTCGTAGTTTACACGATCGAACTGGCCTTTTTTCCCTTTGTTAACGATAATGGGGTAGAGGTGGCAGCTTATAGGTTTTTTGAATGTAATCTTACCATCGCGGTAAGCCTGTTCAATGCCGCATTTGATGATGCCGTATTTATCACGATAACCATACACGCACATTTTGCCTTCGATGGTAGGAGTGACCCAGCCAAAATCCTTATCATACTGGTTCCTGCCGTGTTTTTCAATCCAGCGTATACCTTCTTCCGTGAGGTAAGGTTTCACGGTTTCGTAAACGTCGTTGATGATCTGGAGTTCGTCTTTTTCGAGGGGAGCGCCGGCGTCGCCGTCTTCGCAACATCCTCCTTTACACTTCATCAGGTCGCACACAAATTGCGCCTTCACCACTTCGTCACTGACCAACACATTGTCTATCGCGATCAAATTTCTGATTTAAGAGCATAAAATTACTCTATACCAGTTGAATATCGAAATTAACAAGGTCCACGAACTGGCGGATCCTTGTGTCGATGTCGCTCCTGGTGAGGGGTTTCAACCTGTCGGGTCCGAATTTCTCTACGCAGAATGAGGCCATGGCGGAGCCGACAATAATGGCCGTTTTCATGTTGTCGAAGGAAACATCTTTGGTACGGGCCAGATGGCCGATAAATCCTCCGGCGAAGGTGTCGCCGGCGCCGGTCGGGTCAAACACTTCTTCGAGTGGCAATGCAGGGGCAACGAACACGCTGTTTTCGTGGAACAATAGTGCACCGTGTTCGCCTTTCTTGATGATGAGATATTTGGGTCCCATCTTCATAATAGCGCGAGCTGCTTTTACGAGTGAAAATTCGCCGGTAAGTTGCCTTGCTTCACTGTCGTTCACCAGCAATGCATCTACTTTTTTCAATACCTGCTGCAATCCCGGCATAGTGTGTTCCATCCAGAAGTTCATTGTATCGAGCACAATCAGTTTGGGACGTTCTTTCAGCTGGTCGATTACACTGATCTGAATAGCGGGATCAAGATTTCCGAGCATCAGGAATTCAGTTCCCTGGTAGCTATCGGGAATCTTCGGGTTGAAGCTTGCGAGCACATTCAGGTCGGTCACAAGGGTGTCGCGCGTGTTCATGTCAAGGTGATAACGGCCGCGCCAGAAGAAAGATTTCTGGCCTTCCACCGTTTCAACTCCATCCATCACAACGCCGCGGCTTTTTAATTCGGCTATTTCTTCTTCAGGAAAATCATCACCAATGATAGACACCTGCCGTACAGGTTTTACAAAATTCGCGGCAGTGTAGGCTGCGTAAGTTGCCGATCCTCCCACGATCCTGTCTACTTTTCCGAAAGGGGTTTCTATAGCATCGAAGGCCATGGTGCCGACAACTATCACTGACATAGGCTTATATTCACGTTTTTGAAAGGTGTGCTGAAATGGTGTGCAAACCTAAAGTAAATTTTATATTTGATCATCAACCAACATGCCCAGCAGCAAGAGCAAAAAAAGCAGTCCCAGGAAAGAGGTAATACTCGAAAAGGCTGCACAGCTTTTCAGGAAGAACGGATTTAATGCCACTTCAATGCGCGATCTCGCCGAAAATGTAGGTGTAGAAGCAGCAAGCCTGTACAATCACATTAATTCGAAAGCCGAATTGTTGCAGGAGATTTGTTTTCGCATCGCAAACAAGTTTACGGCGTATATGGATGAAGTGGTGGCTTCAGATAAACCTGCCATTGCCAAGATTGAAGCAATTCTTCGCTTCCACATACGTCAGATGATAGATAATTATGAAGAAGTGTATGTGAGCGACCGTGAATGGAAACATCTTACCGACCCCTATCTGTCAAACTTCAAGAACCAACGCCGCACGCATCGGCAGCGTATCGCCTCCATCATTGAAGCCGGGATATCATCGAATGAAATAAAGAAGATTGATGCACCCACGGCAGTTTTGATATTATTGCATGCAGTCAGCGGCATCGAATCGTGGCATAGAAGCCGGCAAAAAATTTCTGGTGAACAGCTCGAAGAAAATATGGTGTTGATTCTTGTAGGTGGATTGAGAAATAAATAACATTGCTTGCCTTGAGCCAATTTCACGCGCTGCAGATCAGCGAAATATGTAATGAAACCGACGACTGCGTGTCGATAGCTTTTGATGTGCCGTCGCACCTCGCTCCTCTTTTTACTTTCAAACCCGGTCAAAATGTAACGCTTCGGATGCCTGGAGAAAGCGGAGAAATCCGACGTTCTTATTCCATTTGCAGCAGTCCTCACGAAAATGAACTGCGCATAGCAGTTAAACGTGTTGAACAGGGAAAATTCTCTTCTTACGCCAACAGCCATCTTAAGGTTGGCGATTACCTCGAGATACTTGCACCGACCGGGCGGTTCACCATCGAAAGCGACGCAGAAAGGCAGGCTACTTATCTTTTTTTTGCCGCGGGAAGTGGAATTACTCCCATCATATCAATCATCAAACATTTATTACAAACCGAGCCATTCAGTACCTGTGTGCTGGTATATGGCAACAGGAACAGGAGCTCCATCATATTCAAGGAACAGCTTAGCGCATTGAAGAACCGATACATGGGTCGATTTGTTCTTCACCATATTTTAAGCCGCGAACAAACTGATGCACCATTTCAGCAGGGCAGAATTGATGAAGAGAAATGTGAAATGATGGCTAAATGGCTTATAGAGCCGGAGAGCGTTTCACATTTTTTTCTATGTGGCCCCGAAAAGATGATCTTCACTGTGCGTGATTGGTTATTACGGCGGGGAATCACCAAAGAAAAAATTCACTACGAATTGTTCAATGTGCCTGTGGAATTTGCTGTGCAGAAGAATGCAACGCCTGATGAAACAGGAAAGTCTGCGAGCGTCCGCATCAAACTGGATGGCATATGGTTCACTGTTGATGTTCCATTCGACGGGCCACCGATCCTCGACGCTGCTTTAAAAACAGGAGCAGATCTTCCTTATGCCTGCAAAGGAGGAGTATGTGCAACCTGCCGCGCGAAACTGTTATCAGGTAAAGTGGAAATGGACACCAACTACGCACTTGAACAGGAAGAAGTGGATGAAGGATATATCCTAACCTGCCAAAGCCATCCGCGAAGCAGGGAGGTTGAGATTGATTATGATAGCAGGTAAGACTCAGGGCGGAGGGCGCAGGGCGACTTTCACATCTAACTACTCACCTTTCACCGCTTACCTTCTATAACAAAGCTCCCAACGCTGCTGGCAGGCAGCTGCATTCTCGCTGTTTTGTCGCCGAGCCGGATGCCGAAAGGGAGTGGAGAGCTGGCTTCGTTCAGAACAATCACAACAATATTACCATTTGGAGTTTTGTATGCAACGTTTGGGGCGGCGGCGGTCATGTTGCTTTGAATTCTTACTGAACCATAAGGAACAAATTTCGAAGCATGGCCGATGACATAGTAAGCGACATTCCGCTTCACTGCTGAACCATCAATCGTGAGTGCTCCTTTGCACGTGGTACATCCACCAGGAGTATGAGGACCAAAGCTGGCATCATTTGCCAGGTTCCACTCCAAAACCGTTTTGCTCCAGTTGCGCGGTGCGCCAATCACCAGGTTTTTGAAATGCCATTCAAGATCGCCCTCGAATTTCGAGTCAATCGCGGTGTATTGTTCCGTGAAATAAATGTTCTTGTCGGGATGTGCCTGGCGAACCTGCGACATCGCAGAAATCTCTCCTGCATAAAGGTGAAATGCCGAGCCGTCGACAAACGACTTGGCTGCAGGATCGTTCAATATGGTAAGCGGGTAATCGGGACGGTCGCAGTTGTGATCGTACACAATAATTTTTGTATCCAGTCCTGCCGATTTGAATGCAGGTCCGAGATGATTTTTGATGAACTCTGCCTGTTGTTCGGCTTGCATCAGCAGGCTGGGATTATTACCCGGATGCAAAGGTTCATTCTGCGGAGTGATGGCGTAAACTGTTATTCCTTCTTTTTTCATTTCCTGTATGTACTTAACGAAGTACAATGCATAAGCGCCATAATATTCAGGTTTCAGGCTACCTCCAACGGAATTGCCGTTGTCTTTCATCCAGACCGGCGGTGTCCACGGCGAACCAAGTATTTTGATAGCAGGATTGATAGCCAGTATTTCTTTCAGAACAGGAATAAGATGATCGCGGTCTTTGTCGAGCGAAAAATGCTGCATCTGCGGGTCCGTTTGCCCGGGAGGCATATCATCGTACGTAAAAACAGTGTCGTTGAGATCGGAAGCACCAATACTCACCCGCAAAAAATTTATTGAAATTGAATTATCGCCGAATCCGAATAGTTCCTGCAACAATTTAGCGCGATCGTTTGCAGGCATTTTGTTTATAACGAATGCACTACCACCGGTAAGTGTATATCCAAATCCATCCATCGACTGGAACGTTTCGGTAGAATCGACCTGTATCAACGGGTCGGCAGTGGCAGAGTTGCTGAATGCGATCGCAGCCTGCCGATGAAGCAGGATTTTTTCATCGCCGGTGGTAATCCATGGAACCACGGCTAAATCTGATGTATCTCCGGGAGTGTTGACAATCGGAGCGTCAGTATTCTTGTTGTTGCTGCAAGCTGCGAGGAGAAATAAAGTAGATGCAAGCCAGAATATATTGGGAACTTTCATAGTAGTAAAATGTGCTAACAATCGTTAGTTTTAATTGAGCTGAAATATTAACTTTGAAAGTAAGCAATAAGATCATGCCAGCAGAAGAAACCATATTTCAGAAAAAAGTGGATGCTGAAGTGAAGATCGAGCCCAAAGAGTGGATGCCGGAAGAGTACCGGAAAACGCTCATCAGGCAGATATCGCAGCATGCGCATTCTGAAATTGTGGGCATGTTGCCGGAGGGAAACTGGATCACGCGCGCGCCAACGTTAAAACGTAAGGCAACGCTCATTGCGAAAGTTCAGGATGAAGCCGGCCATGGTTTGTACCTGTATGC
>JAFAGE010000053.1 GCA_023423015.1 Bacteroidota bacterium | reverse complement strand
CAGGCACGCCATTATCCGCGACGATAGTACCGACAAGGCACACAGCCGGCTTAGAAATATTCCTGGAGCAACAGGCAAATTCAGAATCTACAATTCGTTCCTCAGTGAATATGGTGTTGTAGGATTTGAATATGGGTATGCTATGGCCAGCCCGAATACGCTTGTGTTGTGGGAAGCACAGTTTGGTGATTTTGCTAATGGTGCCCAGATTATAATCGACCAGTTTATCAGCAGCGCCGAACAGAAATGGAACCGGATGAATGGATTGGTGATGCTGTTGCCGCATGGTTATGAGGGACAGGGTCCGGAACACTCCAGTGCGAGAATGGAACGTTTCCTGCAGATGTGCGCAGAGCTGAACATGGTTGTAACCAACATTACAACAGCAGCAAATCTTTTCCATGCATTGCGTCGCCAACTTACATGGCCATTCCGCAAACCATTGATACAGTTTGCGCCGAAAGCAAATTTGCGCCACCCCGGAACATATTCTACCAAGGAAGAATTCGTAACCGGATCATTCAGGGAAGTAATAGACGACGCATACATCACCGATGCTGCTAAAGTGAAGAAGGTATTATTCTGCACAGGCAAAGTGTATTACGATCTTGCCGACTATCAGCAGAAAAATCAATATACCGATACAGCGATTGTACGCATGGAGCAGATATATCCTTTACCCACAAAACAACTTGAAGAGCTGTACAATAAGTATAGCAAGGCAACGTGGTTCTGGGTCCAGGAAGAACCGCTGAACATGGGTGCGGCATCGTTCCTGCAGATGAATCTGAAGTCGATCAGCTATGGCGTCATCAGCCGTCAACCAAGCGCTTCACCAGCTACGGGCTTTGGAAAAGTGCACGCCCAGGAACAGAAAGAGATCATCGAAACGGCTTTCGGCATCTGACAACAATCGGAATACTGTACTTTTGATGCCTCGGAATAATGGTTAACAACAGAATAAGACACAATGATTGATATAAAAGTTCCCACAGTTGGTGAGTCGATCAGCGAAGTTACCTTGCTCAGGTGGGTGAAGAACAATGGAGACTATGTAGACCGCGATGAAGTAATTGCTGAACTGGAAAGTGAAAAAGCCACTTTTGAAGTGAATGCAGAAAAAGCAGGCACACTGAAACAATCAGCCAACGAAGGTGATACGTTGAAGATAGGGGACGTCCTGGCTTCGATAGATGAAACTGCTGCTAAACCAGCTGAAGCTGCAGCGCCAAAAGCTGAACCGAAAGAGGAACCTGCAAAGCCACAGGCATCGGGTAATGGCAAACCCGCTGCTGCTCCGGCTGCCCAGACAGCTTCTGCAACTGCGCCGCCGGCACCAGCCAAAGGTGGACCAGAAATCAAATCGTCTGACATCAAAGCAACGCCTGTTGCTTCTGCAATCATTGCCGATAAGAAAGTTGACCCGAAAACAGTTACTCCTTCAGGCTTCCAGGGAAAAATACTAAAAGACGATGTGCTGAATGCACTTGCAAATCCTGGCAGGCCTCCCGGCAAGGCATTGTTCGAGCGCAACGACAAGCGCGAAAAAATGAGCAACCTGCGGCGCACAATCTCCCGACGCCTGGTTGAAGCAAAGAATACCACTGCCATGCTTACCACCTTCAACGAGGTGGATATGTCGAAGATCATGGAGATCCGAAGCAAACACAAAGATAAATTCAAGGAATTGCACGGGGTAAACCTTGGCTTCATGAGCTTCTTTACCAAAGCCTGCTGCTTTGCTTTGCAGGAGTGGCCATCGGTTAATGCATATATAGATGGCGATGAGCTTATCTATCACGACTACTGCGATATTTCGATTGCTGTTTCTGCGCCGAAGGGACTGGTGGTACCGGTGATCAGAAGTGCAGAGAGTCTCGATATGGCAGGCATCGAAAAGAAGGTAATCGAACTTGCCACCAAAGCAAGGGAAAGCAAGCTTACTCTTGAAGAAATGCAGGGAGGAACATTTACTATCACCAACGGTGGGGTGTTCGGATCGCTGATGAGTACGCCAATCATCAATATTCCTCAATCAGCAATACTTGGAATGCATAAAATCCAGGAACGACCTGTTGTAGTTAACGGTCAGATCGTAATCAGGCCAATGATGTATGTGGCATTAAGTTACGATCACCGCATTATTGATGGCCGTGAGTCGGTGAGCTTCCTGGTAAGAGTAAAGGAACTCCTGGAAAATCCTGAGCTTCTGCTGTTTGGTAAGGATCCGGTGAAGGCTCTTCTCGAGATATGATCTTTCCGGCTCCTGTACACGGGTAAAATTTTCGGATGAAGTACGATAACCAACTTCGTTATGCCAAAACAATCATCCGCGAATATGATGGCAGCATACCACTCGCTTCCTGGTTGAAGGAATTTTTCCGCAATCACAAACAGATGGGTTCTACCGATCGCAGAACACTGTCGGCAATCACTTATTCCTTTTATCGCCTGGGCCATCTTTCATTTGCATCCGTTGACGATCGTCTTGCCGCTGCAATCGCTGCGTCGCCGGACCTTAATACATTGAAAGAGTATTTTGGATACCTGTTTCCTGAAATTGATGATGAAAAAAAGATCTTCCCGGCATTCACCCGGTTTAGTGACGGTGTAGATCACAACAAGCTGGCGAAGTCGATGTTGATTCAGCCTTTGGTGTACGCGAGGATAAGACCAGGGAAAAAAGTTGAGGTAGAAAGAAAACTGAAAGCCGCGGGTGTTGAATATTCTGTTTGTGATGAAAACTGCATTGCACTGGAGCCTGGAGTGCCGCTGCAAAAAATACTGAATGTGAATGCTGAAGTGGTGATACAGGACAAAACTTCCCAGCAAACAGGCATCCTGTTCACCGAAGCGAAAAGCATGCTTGACCAGGACGAAATCAACGTGTGGGATTGTTGTGCAGCGAGTGGCGGAAAGTCGATAATGGCTTATGACACGATGGGTAACATTAAACTAACGGTATCAGACATACGCGAATCTATTATTCATAATCTTTCATCCCGCTTTCACGAAGCCGGAATTAAAGGTTATAAAAAGTTCGTTGCCGATCTCAGCGCACCGGCAAACCATTTTCCCCGGGATCCTTTCGACGTGGTTATTGCTGATGTTCCCTGCTCCGGTTCCGGTACATGGGCAAGAACTCCGGAACAACTTTATTTCTTCAATCCCGATAAAATCGCACATTACCGCAACCTTCAAAAATCGATTACAAAAAATGTAATTGCTTCGGTAAGGAAAGGAGGATTTCTCGTTTACATTACGTGTTCAGTTTTCCGGCAGGAAAATGAAGATGTATTGGCCCATCTTGGTTCTTTGGGGTTCAGAACGGTGTACTCCCGACTGTTTGTTGGTTACGAAGATCGGGCCGACACATTGTTCGGCGCAATTCTTACAAACTCAGAAGCTTGATTACTTTCTGATTTGTACCGTCGGAATATTGAAGATAATACACGCCAAACCGCTGGGTGCCCTGGGGTGAAAGGCGGATGTTGTAGTATTCGCCCTGGCGAACCTGCATATTTTTTTCAAGTAACACGCGACCGGAGTTGTCATAAATTCTGATGTTCGCATTCCCGGTTGAAGGTGCTTTTACAAACAGCGTGAAAAGTTGAGCAAACGGCACGGGGAATGCCGAAATCCATTTACCCTGGAGAATTGCATTTGTCCGTTCTTCACGTTTTGCAGCAAGGATACTATGTGCAATACGGAAATTAGGAATACCATGACCATATCGGTCGTCCGGGTTATTGTACCTGTCCGCACTTTTCTGCACGGCGTCGATAATTTCCATATTGGTAAACTCACTGAATGCCTGCCACAAACAAGCTACTAGTCCCGCGAGATTAGGATTTGAATAAGAGGTTCCATTTCCACTAACCGGATTTCCTAATGTATTCGCGTACACTGCCCCTGCTCCAACGGATACTACGTTTGGTTTCACCTTGCCTGCAGCATTTGGCCCCCATGAACTGAAATTCGCAATAGTACCTGCATTGTTTATGGCTCCAATGGTAAATACACTATCGCCATCGGCAGGGCACATTATAAATTTTGTGTCGTTAGCACCGGCACCTGAATTTCCTGCGCTGTTCATCACAATCATTCCCTTGCGCGCGGCCATGTCGGCTGCTATGGTGATGGCAGCAGTATTTCCATCCCGCGATGCATAAGTGTGATTGAACATCGGATCGTCGAAATTGACATAACCGAGCGACGAAGAAATCATGTCTGCACCGAGACTGTCTGCACGTTCGGCAGCTTCAATCCAGTTGTATTCTTCGACCGGCTTCTCCGAACCAGCGTCTTCTGTTCTGAATAACCAATAAGAAGCACCCGGTGCTGTGCCAACGATAAACCCGGGCCTGTTGGCTGCCATGATCGACAAGCAGTTTGAACCATGCGCGTTGTCTTCATCCACGCTTAATTCATCTTTCACAAAATCGTATTCGCCGAGGATCTGGTGATTGTTGCGTACGCTGTCGAATGCGGGATTTGCTTTGTAATTCATAAATCCTGCATCGAGAACAGCTATTGTGATTCCCTGGCCGCGATAACCATGATTATGCAGGTACTCACCTTCATGGATGTGTACCTGGTTAGAATTATTACCGTAGTTGATGGAATCGGCAAGAATTTTTGTTTGTGCCACCGGTGTTCCGGGTTCTGTTGTTTCTTCAACACAACCAGCTATGTTCGTAAAAGGAAAAGCGCGCGCACGTAATGCAACCGGATTACTGTGCTGCACGAACGAAAACGCATTAATTAGATTGATAGCATGCGCATCCATTGTTTCAACGAGCACCTGGTTGAGCCACCTGGAAGTACTTAATATGGTTACGCCGGGAACTTTAGCAATGCTGTCGAGGTATGATCTGTTAATTGGCAGGTCCGTTGAATCGACAGGTATTTTATTTTTCTGCCGCCGCAGGATCGCTTTTTCCGACAGGAAAGCGGAAGGTTGTGCAAGAGAATAATTTGCAGATTTTTTATAGCGCAGTTTTACTGTATACCTGTTTTGCGCAAAGAGCGACGATGATGCAAGCACCAAAACAAACAGGCAAAGTATAATTATCCTCATCTGCTTTCTAATTGTGTTCAATCACTGTCAGCTTTAATCCGAAACCTGAACGGAATCCAGGGTTCCCGGAATTTGGTGGCTGATATTCCCACATCACCGATTCCTTGTATATCAAACCCACATTTTTGGCATACACTTCCGTCCAGTGATTTCTATATGCAAGACCATCCGGAAATTCAATGGGTACATTGGATGAATCGGCTACCTGCATTACAGTAACCGTGCTATCGAAGGTAAGATCGTTCAGCGTTATCGGCTGGTTAACGTTTTGGTATGTGTAGTCCCAGATATCCATGTCTTCGTCGTTGCTGAACTGGTAGATGGCATAAAACGGTGCAGACGGCAGATACGCATTTCCCCTCCAGTTAAATCCCTCGGTCACGGGCAAACGAAGTTTCTGGTAACGCAGATTATTTTCCTGTACGTCGATCGACTCCCGCGAAGGTGTGATCACATAAGTTAGAGCAGGAGTGTAATCAGATTCATCCGAACTGGTCACATCGCGCAGGTACCGTATTACACGGAATGCTTTGTTGCCGTTATTATCGCTGATTTCAGCATCTACAACATCTTTTGCGTCGTAAGAAACTACTGTGTCGCGCTGACCAAAGTCAACGAAACGCATTGAATCCAGGCGATACCTGATGTATTTTCCGGGGTAAACAGGATAATATTCTTCAAGCTGGGCAGTTTCAACCGTACCTGATTTGGTACAGGAACTTAGCCAGGTGATGGCCAACAATAAGGCAGCTAATCTGCACACTAAATTCTTCATACGATATCCCGGGTAAAAGGGTTTCCTTAAAACGGGAAAATAGTGCCGTTTATTGCCGAAAATACCTGGTTGTAAATGCTTAACGCTGAATGATTCCGCCGCCTATTACGTCGTCGCCTTCATAGAAAACCGCACTTTGTCCGGGTGCGATGCTCTTTGCATCCTGGTAGAAGCGGACAAGTACGCCGTTTTCGTGGTTGTAAAGGTTCGACAATGATCCGCCGTCTTTGTAACGCACTTTAGTTCTGGCTTCCATGCCATCGGTAATGCCGTCGTATTTTAACCAATTCAATTTGCTAACGGTCATTTCTGAGCGGTCAAGATCCGCTTCGTCGCCCAGAACAATGGTGTTCGTGTCGGGGTTTATTCCGGTTACATACACAGGTTTGCCAAAAGTTACTTCTAACCCTTTGCGTTGACCGATGGTATAAAATGGATAGCCTCTATGCTTGCCAATTATGTTGCCCTGCTTGTCTACGAAATTTCCGCCTTCAACCGCCTTTTCAAGGTCGGGATTGCGACGCTTCAGGAAACCACGATAGTCGTTGTCGGGTACAAAGCATATTTCATAGCTTTCACTCTTTTTGGCCAGTTCGGGGTAGCCGAAATCATGAGCCATTTGCCGGATTTCTGTTTTGCGGTAAGTTCCAAGGGGTAAAATGGTACGGCTTAAAAGATCCTGCTGTAATCCCCAGAGAACATAGCTCTGATCCTTGGTATCGTCGATGCCGCGGCGGATAAAATAGCGTCCATTGTGGTGTTGGTGGATCTGTGCGTAGTGACCGGTAGCAATGAATTCGCAACCGAGGGCATCGGCTCTTTTAAGTAAAGCCCGCCATTTAATGTGCGTATTGCACATCACACAAGGATTTGGGGTGCGGCCTGCAAGGTATTCGTCTACAAAGTTGTCTATAACAAAATCGCCAAATTCATCGCGTATATCCAGGATGTAGTGGGGAAAGCCGTGCTGAACGGCAGCCATCCTGGCATCGTTGAACGAATCAATATTACAACAGCCGGTTTCTTTCTTTGTAGATCCCGACGATGCGTAATCCCATGTTTTCATGGTAATTCCCACCACTTCGTAGCCCTGTTCGTTGAGCATCAACGCGGTAACTGTGCTGTCGATACCCCCGCTCATAGCAACCAGAACTTTCCCTTTGCGACTCATTGTGCAAAGATAGCAAAAGCGCGGAAGGTAAGGGGCAAGGGCAAAAGTGCAGACTTGTCCGCCGTGCGCCTACGCTGAAGCTTCAGCGAAGGCGGAAGGCAGAGGGCAGAATCTCCATCTGCCATCTGCCACCTGCCATCTCCCAATTATTTCAGCATTCCCATCCTGAAGCCAAAGAAGATATCTGCCTGCTTGGATTGGCCCATCAGGGAAGAAACGATGCTGCCGGATCCCACAAACAGCGGTCCGAATCGCATGGTTGCACCTGCGTTTATTTTGGTCAATCCATTATAATTGACAGGCAGGTAGAATCCAAGGCGCTTCATTTCGTAGCGGGGTGTAACAGTTACAGACGAATAAGTGTGTGCGTTATATGCCTTCTTCTTGCTTGTAGCCAATGCAATCTGGCTGGTTGTATTTACGTACAAACCTTTAATCACGTGATAATCTGCTTCGAGTTGCAGGGTTGTAGGTAACGACACAGAGTATGTGCTTTGTGAATTCGAAGGGTCTGCGCTGAACAACCATGGGCGCGACTGGAAGAAACTGTTGTAATCGTCTATATCTAATTCGTCGAGTTCCTGGAGTGAAAAACGTTCAG
>JAFAGE010000051.1 GCA_023423015.1 Bacteroidota bacterium | reverse complement strand
TTGTTACAGGTGAAACCCGGATTCACTTCGCTCGGCATGATCAAATTCGGATATGCCGGCAACCTTGAACAAATGTCGCAACGTATGCAATACGACCTGGTATATCTCAAGCAACGCTCATTGGTCCTGGACATGAAGATTATGGTTAACACGGTAAGAGTGATCTTTGCCGCGAAAGGAAAATAGCGTGTGACATGCCGGATCGGACAATTGAATACCTCAGCAGCCAGCAGATTGACAGAGAAAAATGGGACCGCTGCATTGCTTCTGCTCCCAACGGTTTAATCTTCAGCACTTCCATTTACCTCGATATGCTCACGGATCACTGGAATGCGGTGATTGTTGGCGACTACGAAGCAGTGATGCCTTTACCCTGGCGTAAGAAATTGTTTGTTAAATATCACTATCATGTTCCCTTCATTCCGCAGGCTGGTCTCACAGGAGTGTACGATGACAACCTGTCGAAAGTAGTAGCAAAACTCGTGTTGCGTAAAATACCATTCGGCGACCTGTTGCTTAATTATGGGAACACTGCAATGGCCAGATACCTCCGCGCCGTGCCGTTGACCAACCTGGTGCTTGATCTCTCCGTTCAGTTTCCGCACATACACAAAAAATATCATCACGATCTCGAGAACAATCTTCGCCGTGCAGCCAGACACGATTTTAAATACGGTGTTTCGGCGGATGTGAAAACGCCGATAACGCTGTTCAGAAAACTATATGGTTCACGGTTGCGATCTGTTCGCGCATCAGACTTCGACAGATTTACCAGTCTTTGTTTGCACCTGTATCGAAACAACCAGGCGTTTATAAGAAAGGTGACGGATGTCAAAGGGAAATTGCTGGCAGCCGTGTTGTTGCTGAGGGATGATCGCAGAATCTATAACATGATCAACAGCGTAACTCCTGAAGGAAGAAAAAAATCGGCCAATCATTTCCTGTACGATCAGCTGATGCGGGAGTTTGCAGGGCAGGCGCTTACGTTCGATTTCGAGGGGTCGCGTGTTCCAGGAATCAGGCGCTTTTATGAAAATTTCGGGGCTGAGAACCAGCCATACTACTGGAGTAGGAGAATTCCATGGAGCTTGTAAACTCTGTCACTGTTCGCGACGCACTTTCAGGATATATTCAGCCATCGCGAGGTCCTGCGGTCTTGTTATCTTAATGTTTGTGAACTCACCTTCAATCAGGTGAACACTTCCTCCTGTATGCTCCACAACCGTTGCCTCGTCGGTGAAGAACTCCTGCTCTTCAGCTTCAAAAGCTTTGATGATAATTGTGCTTAGGAAGGTCTGCGGAGTTTGAACCATGCGCACCTTCGACCGGTCAATCATCCGGTGTTCACCGTTCTCGATCAGGCGCACGGTCTCAGTAGTTGCCACCGTTGGAATGGCGCTTCCTTTAAGCAGCGTGTGTTCAAAACAGCGATGAATGAGCTGGCCCGTAAGCAGGCATCTGACGCCATCATGAACAAAAACCACGCTGTTTCCTTCAACACAGGCCAATCCGCGCTTAACAGATTGAAACCTGGTGTTGCCACCTTCTACAAGCCTTATACGTGAGGGAGCGCCAAATGCATTAACAAGATCCTGGCCCCATGGCATATACTTGCCTGCGATGACCAGAATCACTTCAAGGTCGTTGAACGACGCGAGAAACGCGTCGAGCGTGTGATAAAGAATAGGCTTGCCGGCGAGTTCCAGGAATTGCTTGGGAATCTCTTTGCCCATCCGGGAACCTGATCCGGCCGCTACAATCACCGCGTATTTCTTCATGCAGGGTAGATTAGATTTCGTCGAATTCGCGTTCTATTTCCTCCATCTGCACGATATCCATTGCTTCACTTTCGGTGGGAGTGTAGTTTAGTTTTTCCAGCATGTCCGAGCTGGTCAATGCCTTCTTTACCTCGGCCTGAAATTCGCATACAACAAAGGAGCAACGCATGTCGTAAAATGTATGCTGAAGCTTCAGCAGGTGTTCTGCAGCAGCGCTGTCTATTATTTTGATGTCTTTCATATTGATGATGACGTTTTTAACGTTATCATCAAGCAACGGTAGCACAGCTTTATCCATCTTTTCTGTCATATTAGCAGCAAGAACGGGCTCTTGAATCGTAATGACATGGAATTTTTCTCTGGTATCAATTTTGACCAACATAGGGAGCCTTGTATTGTTAACAGTGGTTTAAGTATCAGGACAATAGAAGTCAAAAATATTTGTTATTATTGTATCACACCCAACAAATTAGAAAAATGGATAATAATTTTTCGGCCCAGGTAAAGGAGATCATTTCATTTAGCAGGGAGGAGGCTTTACGGTTGGGGAATGATTTTATCGGCACAGAGCATTTGCTGCTTGGATTAATTCGCGAGGGTGACAATACGGCCGTGCGAATTCTGAAGAGTTTCAATATAGATCTGTATGAGCTACGGAAGGAAGTTGAACTTGCTGTAAAGGACAAAACCGGTAAAAACATTGCCAATATAAACAGTCTGCCGCTTACTAAACAGGCAGAAAAGGTTATACGGGTAACCGTGCTCGAGGCAAAAGCGCTGAAGAGCCCTACTGTTGAAACGGAGCACCTTATGCTCTCAATTCTCAAGAATAAGGAAAACATTGCTACTCAAATCTTAAATCAATTCGACGTGGATTACGATCTATTCAGAAACGAACTGGGCGTCGTTAAAAGCAACGACGTTCGTAGCGAATATGCGGAGGAGAATGATGATGATTTTGATGAGGAGAAAAAATACTCGCAGCAGAAATCACGAGCTGCCGGAACAGCAAAGAGCAAAACTCCTGTGCTGGATAATTTCGGTCGCGACATCACACGCCTTGCAGAAAGCGGTGCACTCGATCCGATTGTAGGACGTGAAGAAGAAATCGAACGAGTATCGCAGATCCTGTCGAGAAGAAAAAAGAATAACCCGATTCTCATCGGAGAACCAGGTGTTGGTAAAACAGCTATCGTGGAAGGACTGGCGTTACGCATTGTGCAACGTAAAGTTTCACGCGTGCTGTTCGATAAGCGCGTTATTTCGCTCGACCTCGCAGCTCTTGTTGCAGGCACAAAATATCGTGGCCAGTTCGAAGAACGCATGAAAGCGATTATGAACGAACTGGAAAAAAACCGCGACGTAATTCTGTTTATCGATGAAATTCACACCATCGTTGGCGCAGGTGGTGCGAGCGGTTCGCTCGACGCTTCAAATATTTTCAAACCTGCACTTGCACGTGGCGAACTCCAGTGCATAGGCGCTTCCACGCTCGACGAATACAGAATGTATATCGAAAAGGATGGAGCACTCGACCGCAGGTTCCAGAAGGTAATGGTTGAACCACCAAGTGTTGAAGAGACTATTCTGATTCTCAACAACATCAAATCGAAATACGAAGATTATCACAACGTAACTTATAGCGATGATGCAATTGATGCGTGCGTAAAACTCAGCGACCGCTACATTACCGACAGGTTGTTGCCCGACAAGGCAATCGACGTTATGGATGAAGTAGGAGCCAGGGTGCACCTCAAAAATATCAACGTTCCCAAAGAAATTCTCGAGCTTGAAAAGAAAATAGAAGACGTAAAGGTTGAAAAGAACAAGGTGGTGAAAAGCCAGAAATTTGAAGAGGCTGCTTCACTGCGCGATACTGAAAAACGTTTGCAGGAAGATCTTGAAAAAGCAAAGAACCATTGGGAAGAAGAAAGTAAACACAAACGTTATCCTATCGACGAGGAGGCTATTGCGGAAGTAGTTAGCATGATGACCGGCATTCCTGTTAAACGCATGGTGCAGGCAGAAAGCGAAAAGCTGCGCAAGATGGCAGAAGAAATGAAGGGTATGGTTGTGGGTCAGGACGACGCTATCCAGAAAGTGGTGAAAGCCATCCAGCGAAACAGGGTAGGGTTGAAAGATCCCAAAAAACCGATCGGTACATTTATATTCCTCGGTCCAACCGGTGTTGGTAAAACAGAACTTGCCCGTGCTCTCGCACGCTACATGTTCGACTCCGAAGATGCATTGATCCGCATCGACATGAGTGAATACATGGAGAAGTTTACCGTGAGCAGGTTGATCGGAGCGCCTCCGGGATACGTGGGATACGAAGAAGGTGGCCAGCTTACCGAACGTGTTCGCAGAAAACCGTACTCAGTGATCCTGCTCGATGAAATCGAAAAAGCTCACCCCGACATTTACAACATACTGTTGCAGGTGCTCGATGACGGCCAGCTTACAGATGGTTTGGGAAGAAAAGTAGATTTCAAGAACTCAACCATCATCATGACTTCAAACATCGGTGTTCGCCAGTTGAAGGATTTCGGTGAAGGTGTTGGTTTCGCTACAGCAGCAAGAACTCAGAGCAGTGAAGAGAATAACAAAGCAGTAATTGAAAAAGCGCTGAAGAGAACATTCTCTCCGGAGTTTCTAAATCGTATCGATGATGTGATCATCTTCAATTCACTGAACAAGGAAAATATCTTCCAGATCATCGACATCCTGATGAAGGGAGTGTTGAAGAGACTTTCGAGTCTTGGATTTACACTCGAGCTTACAGAAGAAGCGAAAAACTTCATCGCCGAAAAAGGATATGATGTTCAGTTCGGTGCCCGCCCGCTACACAGGGCAATCCAGAAATACCTGGAAGATCCTCTGGCGGAAGAAATTCTGAACCTGAATATCAAACAAGGCGATGTGATGACCGCAGATCTGAACGAAGACAAGAGTAAAATTCAGTTTACACTCAAGACACCTACCAAAGAGGTGATTGGATAAAAGAAAAAGCCGGCGTTTAGCCGGCTTTTTTTTGGCAGAAGGCAGACAATTAGTTGAATGCGGTGTACCGTTTGCCAACATTGCCGGTTTGTGAAACGTGGGCCATGATTATGGCTTTTCTGCTTTTACTTCCTTTTCGGTGCGTTTGCGGGCCCATTGCAGGGCGATGTCGAGTTGCTGGCGAATGGTGAGATTTGAATTGTCGAGTACCATTGCATCGGGAGCCTGTCGAAGCGGACTTACTTCGCGATGTGAATCTATATAGTCGCGCATTTCAAGATTTGCCTTTACTTCTTCAATCGTAATATTTGGGTTTTTCGCATACAGTTCCCTGAAACGTCGTTCTACGCGTACTGCATTATCTGCAGTCATAAATATCTTGAGTTCTGCGTTCGGAAATACTACGGTGCCTATATCACGGCCATCCATCACGATGCCTTTTTTTGTACCCATCTTCTTCTGCAGTTGTACAGCAAATTCGCGCACTTCACGAATTGCAGCAACCTCGCTCACTTTTTCTGCAACTACAAGATCGCGTATTACATACTCAACGTTTTCACCATTGAGGTACGTTTCGCTGGCTTCACTTTTAGCGTTATGAATAAATTCTATGGAAATATCTTTCAATGCATCCTTCACTGCTTTGTCGTTCGACCAATCGATGTGATTGCGCAGGAAGTATAACGTGATGGCGCGATACATAGCGCCGCTGTCGATGTAAATGTATCCAAGTTCCCTGGCGAGTTGTTTTGCCAATGTACTTTTCCCGCACGATGACCATCCGTCGATGGTTATGATTATCTTTTTCACCGAAGCCATAGTTAAAGTTAGTTAATTCACCTTTTACGTCCACCGAAGCTTCAGCGAAGGTGGATCACCGGTTACCACCCAAAATACTGCTTGTTATTATTGTAACATACATCCTGGATCAGTTTTCCTATCCAGGTAATATCCTGCGGCAGTTCACCATTGTCGATGTCATCGGCGAAGAGGTTGCAAAGTATTCTCCTGAAATATTCGTGACGGGGAAAGGAAAGAAAGCTGCGTGAGTCGGTAAGCATACCTACGAACTTCGAGAGCAATCCCATATTGCTTAGTGTGTTCAGCTGCTGTGTCATGCCATCTTTCTGGTCGAGAAACCACCAGGCAGATCCCCATTGAATTTTTCCGGCAAACGATCCATCGTTGAAGTTGCCCGTCATCGTTGCAAAAACTTCGTTATCCGAAGGATTAAGATTGTAGATGATGGTGCGTGCAAGCGTATTGTTTTTGTCGAGTTTGTCAAAGAAACGCGACATGGATGAGGCCTGCTGAAAATCGCCAATAGAATCCCAACCGGTGTCTGCCCCAAGTTGCTGCATGCGGCGGGAATTGTTATTTCGCAAAGCACCCAGGTGATATTGTTG
>JAFAGE010000022.1 GCA_023423015.1 Bacteroidota bacterium | reverse complement strand
TCATTCCCCTGTTCCCAAATCTACCCTACAGGTTAAATGCTTATCTGTCATGGGAAGGTGCATATCGTATGATGAACGGACAAATGCCGTTCCGCGATTTCGGTATGCCCGTGGGGTATATGTTCTGGGTAATCCCCACCATGTTTTTCAAAATCTTCGGCGCACAAATGATTACCCTGGTCAAGGCGCAGTCCTTCATTAACATCGTCGGCGCCCTTGCTTTCAGGCATATCGTCCGGTCATTCAATGTACCCGCCGCAATAAGCTTTATCGGCGTAACCGTTTACTGCCTTACGTACGCGCTGCCAAATTACTGGCCCTGGTATAACAACACAGTAATCTTTTATGAAATTGTTGCGCTTGCATTTCTCGTCCATTTCCTGAATACAGAACAACGGCGCTGGAAAATATTGCTGCCCATTTTATCAGGTGCATTTGTATTCTTTTCATTTTTCACAAAGCAGGATGGTGGCGGTCTTGCTTTCCTGGTTTGTATGGCATTATTGATTTACGACGCAATTGTAGAAAAACGATTCCTGCCGCTACTGGCGTTTACAGGTGGGTTTATTGCAACGGCATTGATCATCATTCTTCCTCTTACAAAATATGGATTCGGATATTGGTTTAATTATGGTCAACCACCGCACAGCTCCAGAATTTCTATTTCGGATATAATCACTGAGTTCCTCGTTGCGTCGCAATGGTTGAAATTTTACCTGGCCGCAATCATCATCCTTCTCTTTGCGAGCATCAAAAAGTTTTCTGTTTTCGTTCAGAATAAACAAATGATGCTGTTTACTTTACTCACACTCGGCATCATTGCCGAGGCAGCAATTTTCCAGGTTACCAGTTATCTTCCTGTAGACAACAACATCTTTTATCATTCCTTCGCCATTGTATACATCCTCACATTGCTTGTTTCGCTTTTACCGGTAAACATTAATTCGTGGAAGACAACAATTGTGTTTGCTGCCTGCATCTTGTTGTGGTGGAGCCATACTTACTGGAAATACATCGAACGATTTGTCATTCCACAGAAGCATGAGGTGGTGTCGACACACACATACAAAGGCTACACTTATGCCGATGAGGTAAACAGGAACACCTACATGATTGAAATCGACACCACAGCTGTGCCACTCGATCAATGGCGATTGAGTAATCTTCCAACGCTGAGAAAAGTATTATTGCCCGGCCCAACCGTTGATGGAATTGATCGCCTGATGAATTCTGAACTGATTAAAAGCGGCAAAAAACTGAAGGTGTTGAATATGTCGGAGCTAACGACTCTCGCTGCAGAAATTCCATTCGACCTGGAAGCAGGTTCGCATTATCCACTATGGTATCATCGCGGTGTGGGAATGTTCGAAAAAGAAACAGAGATGTTTGAGGATCGTGTTAAGAACAATTATTACGATCTTGTGCTGTTCCAGTATGTTCCCTATTCGAACAACATCTATCCGTTCAGCGTAAGGGAAGCACTCGAACAGACTTACGAGCGAATCGACTCTTTTCCGGTGCCGAGAAATCCTTCCTCGCATGCGTGGATAGAAATCTATGTCAAAAAGAAGTGACCACATATTAGCCAGTCCAATTGAATATCTCAAAGGCGTCGGCCCGCAACGGGCAGAATTGCTGAAAAAAGAACTTGGCATTTTTACCTTTGGCGACCTGTTAGGTCTCTTCCCGAACAGACATATCGATAAGACCATCATTACTCCGATTTCTGACATCGGTCTGAATAGTGAATGGGTGCAGGTGAAAGGCCGACTCTCCTACCTCGAAGTATCAGGAGCAGGTCGTGCAAAGCGGTTGGTGGGGCAAGTAGACGACGGAAGCGGAAAGCTCGACCTCGTATGGTTCCAGGGTATTACCTGGATTCATAAAGCCCTTATTCCAGGGCAGGTTTACCTGGTATATGGAAGGTTATCGTTTTTCAATGGCAAGGCCCAGATTTCTCATCCGGAACTTGACCAGGTTGTTCCTGAACAGCCTGGCGCTAAAAATTTCCTGGAACCTGTTTATCCGAGCACCGAAAAATTGAAGGCCCGCGGCCTGGGGGGACGGCAGATAGCACGCCTGACCCATGTGCTTTTTGAAATGCTCCAGGAGCAGGATGTGCCTGAGAACCTGCCGGTTAAAGTGTTGACTTCATTAAAGCTTGTTCCGCGATACCGCGCGTATTCTCATATTCACTTCCCACCTTCACCTGCGCACTATGAACAGGCCGTGCGGCGGTTGAAGTTTGAAGAACTTTTTATTACCCAGCTGCGAATGGGAATGGTGAAAATTCAACGCCATCGTTTCTCAAAGGGTTTACTTTTTAACCAGGTTGGCTCACTGTTTAATTCGTTCTACGAAAACCACCTTCCCTTTCCACTTACTGAAGCGCAGAAACGAGTAATCCGTGAAATCAGGAAAGACATGGGATCGGGCAAACAGATGAATCGCCTACTGCAGGGTGACGTGGGTAGTGGTAAAACCATAGTTGCACTTTTATGTATGCTGATCGCGGCAGATAACGGCTATCAAAGCTGCCTGATGGCCCCAACGGAGATCCTTGCACGCCAGCATTTTCAGAATATTCAGAATCTGCTGGATGGGCTACCGATAGAAGTCGCCTTGCTAACCGGTTCCGTAAAAGCAGCCGAACGAAAGAAAATTCTTGCCGGGCTTAAAAACGGTAGCATCACGCTGCTCGTGGGAACACATGCTATCATAGAAGATACGGTGGAATTCCAGAACCTTGGCCTGGCAGTGGCAGATGAGCAGCACCGGTTTGGGGTGGCGCAGCGCGCCAAACTCTGGACAAAGGCCATTATCCCGCCACATGTCCTGGTGATGACGGCAACTCCAATACCCAGAACCCTTGCCATGACGGCATACGGCGACCTCGATTGCAGTATCATCGATGAATTGCCACCCAACCGTAAACCTATTCACACCGTACATAGATATGACCATTCACGGCCTCAGGTGATGGACTTTATCCGCGACGAGGTGGCACAGGGTCGCCAGGCATACATCATTTTTCCACTGATCGAAGAATCGGAGAAGGTAGACTATGAAAACCTGATCAAGGGATACGAAAACGTAAAAGCGTGGTTCCCGGAGCCAAAATATTATATCAGCATGGTCCATGGGCGACAAACAAATGAAGTTCGCGACACGAACATGCAACGGTTCCGGAATAATGATACTCAGATAATGGTGGCAACTACGGTGATCGAAGTAGGCGTAGATGTTCCAAATGCAAGCGTAATGGTGATAGAAAGTGCAGAGAAGTTCGGTCTTTCCCAACTCCACCAGTTGAGAGGACGGGTTGGAAGAGGCGCAGAAAAAAGTTTTTGCATACTCTTAACTGGCCCGAAATTGGGCAAAGAAGCCCGGGAACGTCTGAAAACTATGGTTGCGACAAGCGACGGATTCAAAATTGCAGAAAAGGATCTGGAGTTACGCGGCCCGGGTGAAATAGAAGGTACACGACAAAGCGGCGCCCTTAATCTCAAACTTGCCGACATCGTTCAGGACAGGGCAATTCTTGAGGCAGCCGGGAAAGTGGTGGAGAAGATTCTGGAGGACGACCCTGAGCTGAATAATCATGAAAACGCTTCCACAAAGGAATATTTACGATCTCTTTCCGGAAAAACACCATGGAGTAAGATCTCGTAGTTCTCCGCGTTATAAGTGTCAACATTTACATGGTATTAACAATCGATTTTATTACATTGTAAAAAAGAATTTCTTGGTCAGAATTTCCGTAATCCTTGTGTGCGTTGGTCTCCTGGCCTGCATACAGAGTATTGCCCAAACCGCTCCTTCAACTTTCGAGTTCGTGGAGAACAAAGGCCAATGGCATAACTCCGTTCAGTTCAGGGGTCAGTTGAGTTCAGGTGAGTTTTATCTTCAGAAGAATGGTTTCACCGTATCCCTTCATCATCCCGACGATCTATCCGTTTTTCTTGGCGGGCACTCACATGATAAAAAATCAGATAAGAAAAATAGAAAGATAGATTACAGCCGCGATCTGTCGGGAAAAGTCAATAACAAGACGCTGGGCGGCGGAAGAAGGTCTTCAATCGTACGCTCGCATGCGTACTCTGTAGAATTTGTCGGGGGCAATGCAAACCCTCAAATCATTTCAGAAAAACCGCTTCAGACTTATAACAACTATTTCCTCGGCAACGATCCATCCAAATGGGTAAGCGAAGCGAAAATTTACCAATCTGTACTGTATCGGAATGTTTATCCAAATATCGATGTCCGCTATTATTCCGAGGATGGCAAGTTGAAGTTCGACTTCATCATTCATCCCGGCGGTGATCCTTCCCGCATCAGTATGAAATATAACGGCGCCGACAAATTATCCATCCGGAATAATGAGCTGGTGATCAAAACTTCTGTTGGAGATGTGCGCGAACTTTATCCTTACACCTATCAACCCGATAATACAAAAGGACGAAAGAAGGTTGAATGTAAGTACGTACTTACCGGCAACAACACCGTGAAGTTTGAAGTTGGTGAATACTCGAAATCCGCTCCGCTGATAATTGATCCGCCTTCATTGATATTTGTTTCGTTTACCGGGAGCCCTGCCAATCAATATGGGTTTACAGCAACACCAGGACCCGACGGTTCATTGTTTTCCGGTGGCATCGTTTTCGAACCGGGTTTTCCGACAACGCCAGGCGCATTTCAAACCGACTTCCAGGGTGGCGCACGCGGAAATAATACACAAGGCACCGATATCGGCATCATGAAGTTCAGTCCAAACGGCTCACAACGTGTATATGCCACGTACATCGGTGGTACGTTGAATGAATATCCTCACAGCTTGTACTCCGATGGCGTGGGTAATCTCGTTGTTATGGGTAGAAGTTATTCAACCGATTATCCCGGAACCAAGGTAGGACCAACAGGCGGAGGCGACATTGTTGTTACAAAACTGAATGCGGGAGGAACAGCACTAATC
>JAFAGE010000002.1 GCA_023423015.1 Bacteroidota bacterium | reverse complement strand
AGTCGTCGGCAGCGTCAGATTTGTATTAGAGACAGAAATAAGAGTGCTTCTCATAACAGTCAATTTGGTTCGAAAGCTATGAAAAAGCGATAGACGAAATAATAAATGTGTTGAGTGGAAGAATGGTTATTTCAATTGTCGCTTATACAATTGAATGGCATTTTCATAACCCAGGTAAAGCGCGTCGCAGATAAGCGCATGACCGATCGATACTTCTTTCAGTCCGGGGATGTTCTGCGCGAAATATTGCAGGTTGTTCAGGTCAAGATCGTGGCCGGCGTTCAAACCCAACCCGAGTTCGTTGGCACGGGCAGCGGCTGCAGCATAGGGAGCAAGTGCCTTTTCGCGGTTCTGGTGATATTTTGTCGCGTAAGCTTCAGTATATAATTCTATGCGGTCGGTGCCGGTTTCTGCAGCGCCTTCCACCATCTTCGTATCGGGATCTACAAATATCGAAGTTCGTATTCCTGCTTTCCTGAAAACGGCAATGATTTCTACCAGGTAATCCTTATTGGCAATGGTATCCCATCCATGATTCGATGTAATCTGTCCCAATGCGTCGGGTACAAGTGTAACCTGGTGAGGCCTGGTTTCCAAAACAAGGTCCACAAATTTTTGCTCGCGGCTATTGCCTTCGATATTAAATTCTGTGGTGATGATTTTACGAATCTCGCGCACATCTGAATAACGGATATGACGTTCGTCGGGCCGTGGATGCACCGTAACACCATCGGCACCGAAACGCTCAGCATCTATGGCAGCCTTGAGTACATCGGGATTATTACCACCGCGACTATTTCGCAGCGTAGCGATCTTGTTGATGTTCACCGAAAGTTTTACCATGCAGCGAATATACTCTTTCAACAAATAAAAAAAAGGAGTCGGCCAAGTGACTCCTTTTTAAAAAACGGTTGTTAAGGTTGTGGGATATCTTTAGCTTACTGCTTTTCCAATTTGGTGGAGAAAAGAACCGTGCCTTCGTTATCAATGATGTCGATGACAAACTCACCGCTGTGCAAACCGCCCAGGTCATTGATCGCTGTTACATTCGTTCCTTTAACCAGATACCAACTAAACATCTTAACAATTTTGCCCTCCTCGCTAAACATCCTGACTATTATATTCCTGTTGGTATCACAGGTAACATCCAACGTCAGAACAGTGTTAAACGGGTTAGGACGCACTGTTACTTTAGTTATCATGGGGTTCTTGTTAACGGGGTAGTGATCCGTAGCAGCAACAACGTCACTTTTTTCTATCCGTAGAATACGGTTAAAAAAATCTGATTTCGAAATTTGAGAAGCATTCATAATGCGTTTGAAATTTTGTTGTTGTCTGTTTTGGTTTCTCATAGTTAACCAACCTGATGCCATTTCCATTGAGGTTGTAAATCAACGCGTTATAGGCCGCTATTGAGTTTGCCATTCCAACTTTGGGATAGCATATCGGCGTTTGGGAAAAAGAGGCTCAGAAACGAGCGATAAGTTTCAGGTTGATGAGCCTTGGGGTAAGCCTGTTTGGCATCGCAAAGCGAGTGTTCGAAAAATCCCTGATCAACATATAGGAGATCGTATTGTCGCGATCAATAAGATTAAACACCTCAAGTGTTGCCCACACATTTTGCAGATAGTTTGAATATAGGGGCGCTTTTATCTTCTCTGCACGTTTGGCCACAAGCAACGCACTAAAGCCGATGTCGATCCGGATGTAAGGATCAATTATCAATGCGTTTCGATATTTGATGCTGCCTGGAATATTGTACGGCATATTGCTGCCGTAAAGGAAATTAAGATAAACCCTGAAATTTTTATTTGTGGCGAGATAATCCTGCAGATACAACCCCGCAGTAAACAGCCGATCAGTAGGCCTGCGAAACCATCCCCCGGCCCGCTGAATACTATCTACAGGTTGATTCAACGAATCCAGCGTATAATCATAATAGAAATCGTTCTCCAGATTTTCACGTGTACGCATAAAACCAATACTCAGCCAGCTTTCTGCATCTTTCACAAGCTCAGTGAATAATCGGATATCCATCCCCGTTGCATATGCTTTGGCTTCGTTTACTGCCGTATATCGGATCCTGACATTGTCTATATCATACGGAACTACACGTTCCATATTTTTATAGTATGCTTCCGCACTTATCCGATATGGTCTCCGCGGTGTATGAAACTGGTAATCGGCGCCCGCAATCACCTGGTAACTCCTTTGCGCCAGCAAATCGCGGTTAAGATTGCCGTTCAAATCTCTTAGCTCGCGGTAAAATGGTGGTTGATGATATAAACCTGCAGCTGCGCGGAATACAATGTCTTTTCTCCAGCTTTCGGGTTTCCATGCCAGGCCCACCCGAGGTGAAATCAACCACTCTTTGTTCAGATCATTGTACTGGTAACGAAGTCCCGCCTGCAGCGATAATGCCGGTATCCTCGCAAATACAATATTATCCTGCAGGTATCCGCTCAACCGGATTATGGAAAGATTTGCCAGCGAGTGTGCATAGCGGCTAAGTTGCAAATCGTTATCGTTATAGGGAAGATTGTAACCGGCAGAATCGAGGTATTCCCACTCGTGAAGGCGGTCGTCAATGTCCTGCTTTTCTATCGATTGTCCCCATTGAAGAAAATGTTTGCCGAGGCTCAATGTTCCTTTATGAGAAACACTCCAGACGCCAACATTCAATCGGTTACGTGCATAGGTCTGGTACAGGCCTGCTCCAAGTGGATTAACAATCAATCCATAGTCAGGTTTTGACTTGTCAAATTCACGCTCCCCGAAAAGGTATGCACCTGTAATATCTATTCCTTCAATTTCTTTGTTCACAAATCGCGCTGCCATCCATTTCAACTTCAGTTTTGGAGTCGGCTGATGTACAAACGTGAGGCCAATCATGTTGGTCGAATAACGGTCGTCTTCCTGGCCTTCAAAAAATATATCAAGGCCGAGGTTGGCACTGAAGAACGGAGAAAACACACTTGAAGTAAGTTGGGAAAATTGCGGCCTCAGCCGGAATCTTGTGCGCGAAAGATTTGCCAGCAATTCCACTGATGCGCGCAACCCAAGCTGGTAAGTGAATAAACCCTGCACGTCCCACGACGATGGTACATAGTTGCCCTGTGTTTCCTGTCGCGAAAGCAGATTTCTGTTATCGCGGTTGCGCGCTCCTGCCAGGTAGGTAAACTTTTCGTTTTTAGAAACGCCTTCTACGTGCAGCCCTTGTTCAAGCAACCCCGCGTAAGCGGAGCCCGCAAATTTTGTTGGCTTGCGGTAAACAACATCCAGCACCGACGACATCTTATCGCCATACTTAGCCTGGAAACCTCCGTTAAAAAAAGTAACATTCTTCACCAGTTCCGGGTTGATAAAGCTGAGGCCTTCCTGCTGACCATTACGT
>JAFAGE010000091.1 GCA_023423015.1 Bacteroidota bacterium | reverse complement strand
CCTTTAGCATCACGGCTGAAAAAAATTCGACTCTACTGTTCACCATGGTAGGATACGAACCACAGCGGATTGTGGTTGACAGCGAAATGCAACGGGTAGCTATTCAAATGACAGCAAGTTCTTCTGCCCTCGATGAAGTGACGGTGGTTGGATACGGAACTCAAAAGAAAGCTAACCTTACCGGCGCGGTAGCCTCGGTTTCGGCTGCTACCTTAAGTGCCAGCCCGGTTCCCAATCCTGCTAATTTATTGCAGGGACGCTTACCAGGCCTTGAAGTGATCCAGCCTTCGGGCCGGCCAGGTAATGATGATCCAATGCTTCGTATACGCGGAATGGGTTCATTCGGTGCTTCGTCGGCACCACTTGTTCTGATTGACGGAATTATAGGCTCTATCAATAGTGTTGCTCCAAATGATATTGAATCGGTTACGGTTTTAAAAGACGCCGCATCTGCTTCTATTTATGGTGCTCGTGCTGCGAATGGTGTTATTCTGATTAGTACAAAACGTGCTAAGAGCGGTGCAGCTTCGCTCGAATATAGCCTCGATGTTGGCTTTCAGAATGCAACATCCATCCGGGATTTGGTTTGGAATTCGGGTGAATATATGGAAATGTATAATGCGGCCAGAAACCGCTCAGGCCTGACACCTTTTTATACGCAGGAGCAGATCGATGATTATAAAAATGCAACCGATAAAACATTGTTCCCCGACTTCAACTGGCCCGATCATATATTTAAAACGGCTACCATCTTCAATCACTCACTTAGTTTTTCAAAAGCTACCGAGAACAGCCGTTTCAGATTGGGCTTGAACTATACTGACCAGGATGGTATCCTCCCGGTATTCGAATCAAAAAGGTATACCGTTGCATTGAATTATGAGAACCAGGTGTTGAAGGCTGTAAAAATCGGTACGATCATTAATTTTCTGCGGAGGGAAAATACCGATCCGCAGGGTAATGGCGATGGAGATCTCAACAGGGCGCTTTATGGAAGATCGCCGCTGGCAGGGCCATTTCTTCCAGACGGTCGCAAATCGTCGGGAAGGGCTTATGGCAGTGAGCCATTCAGTACGTTTGCGCCGATAGCCTTTACCAATGGAAGTATCAGGCAATCGAATTACGCCGTACGCTCACAGGCTTTCGTGATTGTAGATATATTAAAAGGTTTGCAGTGGGAAACAAGGGCGGCATTTAATCTGAATTACAATTTCAGAAAAATGCATACCTACGGTACTCCCGGTGAATTTTACTTCTACCAGCCGGTGAATGGTGAGTATCTCGTAGATCAGTCGGTGGGAAATCCTATCTCATTGGGCGTTTCGGATTTGTCAACATTCAATACAAATCCTACTGTCTTTTCCACGCTTAAATATGGTACCTCGTTCGGCAAGCATGATATTGATGTGATGGCGGGCTATGAACAACAGTCGAATTATTTCAGGGAGCTGTCAGGCAGAAGATTGGTATTTCCTACAAGAACAGTTTCAGAATTAAATGCAGGTAGCCCCGATGGTCAGTCGTTAACCGGTACTGCCAATGAGTGGGCACTGCAATCATACTTCGGAAGGGTTGCCTACAATTTCGATGGTAAATACCTGGTCGAGGCCAACCTCCGCTACGATGGAACATCGCGCGTGCATCCCGATCAGCGATGGGGCGCATTCCCTTCTGTTTCTGCTGCATGGAGAATTTCACAGGAGGATTTTATGTCGAACGTAAACTGGTTAAACGATTTAAAACTGCGCGCCTCATACGGCTTACTGGGCAACCAGGAAATCGGCCTTTATCCCTACCAGGACATCTTCTCCTATGCAAACTATACTTACGGTACTTCGGTAAGCCAGGGCGTACGTCTGACCCGCATGACAGACAAAAGCCTTCAGTGGGAGAAAACAAAAATACTTGACCTTGGAATTGATGTTAACGCGTTCAACGGGTTACTTGGTTTGAGTTTCGACTGGTATAGAAAGAACACGTACGACATTCTTACAACCTTGCCTGTACCAACCAGTATAGGTCTGGCCGGTGCTGTCACCAACGATGGTGAATTGCTCAACACAGGTTACGAACTTGAACTCCGCCATCGCAACAAGGTTGGTCAATTTCAATACGATGTAAATTTCCAGATTTCAACATTCCGGAACGAGTTGGTGTCGATTGTAACCCCAACACCCGGCGTGCGTGAAGTAGGACTTCCATACAATTCATTTTATCTCTACGAATGGGATGGTATTTTCCAGAGCCAGGCAGATATCGACAGATCGCCGAAGCAGATTTATAATAACCCGAAGCCCGGAGATATTAAATTGAAAGATCAGAATGGCGATAACATCGTAGACGTAAATGATCGCGTAAGTTTCAGTCCGTTCCCCAAACTCAATTATTCCCTCAATCTGGGCGGATCGTATCAACGCTTTTCGCTGGCCATCTTTTTGCAGGCCGTGCGCGGCTCGCACCAGTTCCTGTCAGATTGGAGTTCTTTCCCTTTCAGGGAGGGCATTCCTCCCAAAGCAGAATTCAGAAATGCATGGACGCCTGAAAACCCTAGTAATACCATTCCGGCTGTGCACGAATTTTCATACGCCGGCGTTTACGGATATTCGTCTACTTACCTTCTTCGCGACAATTCCTATCTCAGGTTGAAGAACGTATACCTGTCGTACGCCATTCCGGAATCCATTCTGAAAGGAGCGAAAATTAAACAGGCATCGGTGTATGCTTCGGGAAGCAACCTGTTAACCTTCACCAAGTTCACCGACGGTGACCCTGAGGTAAGAGAAGGTGCAACGGTGACGCAATTTCCCCAGGTTCGAATCATCAATTTTGGACTAAACGTAAAATTCTAATTCAATCATGAAACGAATTCAGATAAAAATAGCCAGCTGTTTGTTGTGTTTTCTTTTGCTTCAATCATGCGCGAAAGAACTGGAAAAAAATCCACTCGATGCAATAGCCAGTGAAACCTTCTGGAAAACGGATGCTGATGCGCAGATGGCCCTTACAGGCTGTTATGCAACCTTATATCCATTTTCTCCCCTGGGATGGGCAAGGCCATACCTCGATTGTTTGTCGGACAATGCCTATTCACAATGGGGCTCGTATAACTGGAATATTACTGCCATATCAACGGGCGATCTCAACCCATCGAGCGCCGGCTTGTCGCCCACCATCTTCAACACTTACTACCGCGGCATTGCCACCTACAATAATTTCCTGGCAAACATCGACAGGGTAGAATCGATCAGCGAGGAGAACAAAAGCAGCTACATCGCGCAGGTGCGTTTTCTGCGGGCGCTGCTGTATTTCGACCTCGTCAACTTTTACGGAGATGTTGTACTCTACCGCGAAAGTCCTAAAACCCCAGACGAAGCCAAGGTTGCCAGAAGTCCTAAGGCAGAAGTACTCGCGTTTATTCACGATGAGCTCAACTTTGCAATCGCTAACCTGCCAAATACCGCTTATTCAGGCAAAGCTGTTAAAGGCAGTGCCATGGCGTTGAAAGCGAGAGTGCTTCTTTACGAAGAAAAATGGGCAGAAGCTGCTGCTTTGGCAAAAGAAGTTATGGACCTTAACATCTTCAGCATCGGACCCGATTACGAAAGCTTGTTTCTTACAAGAGGCCAGGCCAATAATCCTGAAATTATTTTTTCAACAGTTTACCTGAGCCCGACTTTATCGCAGGCAACCGCAGATCCTTCGAATACCAACCGCGCTTCAGATATCGAATTTGGATGGGGCTCACATATTTGTCCATACCAGAACCTGGTTGATGAATATGAATGTACCGATGGAAATATGATCGCAGAGTCACCTCTTTATGATGCCACCCAACCCTGGTTGAACCGGGACCCGAGGCTGGCATATACCATCAGGATGCCTAATGTGACATGGCCGGGCGGAGAACCAGCAGGCGCAACCAGCCTCACGGGAGTGAACATGCAGAAGTACGTTGATCTCGCCAAAGCGCCTTTCAGTTACAGTAAACAAGACCAGTATGATGAAGACTATGTACACATTCGTTATGCAGATGTATTACTCATGTATGCTGAAGCCAAAAATGAAGCAACCGGTCCCGATGCTACCATTTACGATGCCTTAGATGAAATACGCGGCAGAGCAGGTGTTAATATGCCCCCGGTAAACCGCACAAAATATAATACACAGGATTTACTAAGGCAATTTATCCGCCACGAGCGAAGAATAGAACTGGCTCTTGAAGGACAACGCTATTTTGACCTTAAAAGATGGCGTATAGCCCACACCGTTATTCCACAATTCCAGGCACCAGGAGGGAATCCACTTGTATTTGATCAGAAACACTATCTCCTTCCTATACCTCAGAGCGAGATGGATATTAATCCTGAACTTGAACAAAATCCCGGATATTGAGTGATTCACACTTAGTTTCCTTCAATCAATCGAATCAACACATGATAGCAGGCTATAAAATCCGACCAGGGAGTTACATCATTTCCATCTTTCTTTTATTATTTGTTGTGTTGGCCAACCTGGAAGTTGTTGGCCAGACGAATAAGCCCGCGCAAAATGCGATAAGCAAATCTGTCAACACGTTCCGCATCAGCACAGCTTTGTCGCTGCCGGAACAACGTTTTACAGAATTGCTGGATTTTTTCGACAAATACAAAGGGGCGACGGATGAAATCACATTCTTCACGTCTATCACTCATCCTCCTCCTACACTTGCTGACCTCAGGCAGCGGGTGCAGACTTTTAAGGGCAGGATGGAACTTGCGAGAAAGAGAGAATATAAGGCCGGTATTAATGTGTTGAACACAGTAGGTCACCATGATGAGAATATGGAGAACGCGCTGAAAGGTGACTACACGAGGATGACGGATATAGACGGTAATGTGTGTAATGGTGCTTTCTGTTCAAACGATGGGAGGTTTAGTGAAGAATACATTAAAGAAATATACAAGGCTACGGCTCTTGCCAGGCCGGATTATATCTGGATAGACGACGATGTGCGTATTGCCGGCCACGGCCACGTCAGGTATGCCTGCTTCTGCGATAACTGTATCCGCATCTTTAATGAAACCAATAACACTTCACACTCCAGGGCATCTTTGAAAAAAGCATTCAACGAGGGGCCCATTGAAGAAAAACTGAAAGTGCGCAGGCAGTGGATGGAACATAACAGCAACACCATTTCCACCATGTTTGAACTGATAGAAAAAACCGTTCACGAAATTGATCCGAAGATAGAGATCGGGTTTATGACAGGAGACCGGTTTTACGAGGGATATGAT
>JAFAGE010000173.1 GCA_023423015.1 Bacteroidota bacterium | reverse complement strand
GAACCGTTCTAACGCTGCTTCAAGTTGTTTATCAAGCGTCATTGCAAGGGTCCACATATTGATCCGAACACCCTGCTTCTTCGCATGCGCCAGGATTTCCTCCATATCGATTCCCGGTGTGATTTTGAAAAGGTCGTTGTTATCGCTCCATCCTGCATCCATCATTACACTTTCGATTCCGAATCTTTTCGCGAAGTCGATATAGTACTTGTATGTTTCTGTATTTATTCCCGATTTAAAATCGACGTTGAATATGTTTTCTGAAATTATCCATTCATCGGTCGACTGCATTGGTTGAACCCATGAAACATCGGCGATTTTTGACGGTGAAGCGAGCCGGTACACAAGATCGTTCATGGGCAGATCGCGATCATCGGCTGCTATGATCAGGATACGCCACGGAAAGGTTCTCTTGCCAACGGTCCGTGCAATAAAGTTTTCCCGCTCGGCTACCACATTCTGGGAAAACTCGGCCATTTCAGCCCTTTCCTTTTTGGGGTATGGGGCGAATTTCGCCTGGAGCCGGGCAGAACCAGTTCCACTCAGAAACATACCGGGGTAACTGAGAACATCAGATTCCGTAATCGCTACTTTAGGTCCCCCTGACGGTAAGATTAGTGCGGGGTTGAAAATAACATGCTCGTTGTTTAAGCTATCAAAAGGGCTAACGAAATAGTTTTCTTCAAAACTGGTTGTATACATATCTACCCGTCCAGGCTGCACTTTTGAGTGAAGAACTTCGCTTTCCCGTGGAAAGTTGAATTCTGCCACTTCATTCACGATGGTAACGGTGTCTTTCGCAGTAGTTCCTATTCGGTAAGCAACGCCATCATTGTATACACGAAAAACAACATAAAACGGCGGGTCAAGATCCAGTTGAAGTTCGTTGTATACATCGGGAATATTTCTCCTTTTCTCGGGGATTGGAGATATAATCATTTCATTTACGGAACGAGTGCTGGTGCGGCGAATTTTTTTGGACGACGATAATTTCCGGTTTCCATCCAGCAGCATGTCGATATTGGAAGGCAAAACAATTACCTGATTCTGGTATTGTATTTCGTAGCTGAGTTTCGCATTGAATGAAACTGTGAGCTTCACTTTTTTGTCGGGAGATAAAACTTCTTTTCCGGGTCCTGCAAAAGTGTGAAGCGATGAAGCGAATATTAAAGAGAGCAGGCAAACTATTTTCATCCTTAAAGTTAGCAAAATAGCGCATGCCCGATTGGTTAGGTACATTTTTCGGATGGAAGAGCCTGGCGATACCGGAAAAGCTTATAAGCTTTTACAAGACCTGAGGGCGATGCAGGTATGACAATATCAGCATTATTCCCTTTCTCAGATCTTTTCAATTTTTTCAGCCTCCATCGTTCTTCAAAACGGGGAAGTTGATCCGGGTGATGTTGTTTTACGTAGGAATAAAAGTCTTCGGTAAGTCCCAGCGTTTTTTCGTTCCAGGTATTAAAAAAAGTGATATTGGCCGAGCCTGACGGTGAAGGCAAACCTGTAACAAGTTTTTCACGAATCAGCGCGAGATCGCCATTCATAATTATCTTAAAATTTTCGAAGGCGGAGTTTTTGCCATAGCTGCTGGTAAATATTAGTTTCACTATGGTAGGGCTATTCCTGAGCACATAATCTTTCAAAGAATAATTATACCCGATATCTATCAAATCCGAATCGTTCGATGAAAGGGGATGTTTGCGTGAACATCTTACAATTGTATCGGTAAGTCCCACGCAATAGTCTTGCTGCCAGCGCTGGATTTCAGCCAGATTCTCCTGCATTGAACCAACGAAAAAGTTGTAGCCCTGATCCTTATATAAATCGTGAATGATTTTCCAGAGGAATCCTTTATTACCGTAGAAATAGTCGATGTATAATTTAGAACGGATGGATGTGTTGGGAGGAAAGGTTCCAATGATTATATACTTCCATCGTTGCCCCTGGTCAAAGAGATGTATGTGGGGATGGAATTCCATAGGTAAAGGCTGAATTGAGATGGAAGATTCAGGGGTTAGTAAGGTGCGACCAGATGATGTCGTACACATCTGTAGCTTCAAGATCCGGCTTGTGTGGAGGCTTGCCGGTAATGATTACCGGCATGTATTTCTCCTCAACGAATGTGCTTCCGTGAGAGCCTTTTACCAGTGTGGGGTCGAGTGGAATTACATCCATCACATACCGGAACCCTAGTTTTTTTTGAAGCAGCTTAAGACCAGCACGTGCTTTGGATGTAATAAAAAGTTCTACAGGATCATAACCCGGCTTTTTGTGGATGTCTACTACCCTTGCATAATCCGGCGCCACGTCGTCATCAAGCCAGAAATAATAAGTGAACCAGCTATGCTGATCGGCAACAAGTATGATGTCTCCGGCGCGATCATGATCAATATGGTAATCGCGTTGCTGTTGTTTATTCAGGATGGCGGTTACACCTTTTATATTACCAACAGCCTCCCACACTTTATTGTAAGCTGATGGATCGTTCACGTAAATGTGACACACCTGGTGGTCGCTGACTGCAAATGCCCGCGAAGCGCCAGCATCGAGCAGCTCGAGGCCACGTTCAACACGTACCGCGAGTAGATCCTGTTGCCTGAGCAACCTGTTGATGTGAATTGGATTATTCGCTGGTGATATACCGTATTCAGAGAGAAGGATAATTTTGGCGCCTGCATTCTCGTAATGAGATACAAGATCCCGGACAACATCGTCTACTTCGCGAAGATGCTTATGAATTGCTGCATTTCCTGGTCCGAACTTCTGCAGGCAATAATCCAGGTGTGGCAGGTAGATCAGTGTTAGTGTCGGATCATATTTTTTGTCAGTGTAAATCGAAGCGTCTGCTATCCATTTTGTAGATGCGATGTCAGCATTAGGTCCCCAGAACTTGAACAACGGGAACTGGCCAAGTTGTGCCTGAAGTTCATCTCTCAATGAGGCAGGATGTGAGTAGCAGTCCGGAATTTTTCTCCCGTCGGCCAGGTAATTTGGCCTTGGTGTAACTGAATAGTCGGCGGTGGAGTACATATTATACCACCAGAACATTTTGGAAGCAGTGAATGTGGGATCCATCTTCTTTGCTTGATCCCAGATCTTGTCTCCGATTACAAGTTTATTCGATTGTTTCCAGAATTTGATTTCAGCATCGCTTTTGTCGTACCATCCATTTCCTACAATGCCATGATCAGCGGGCCATTTTCCGGTAACGTAAGTAGACTGCACCGAAGTAGTAACCGCAGGAAGCATGGGTTTGATGAGGCTAATGTTTCCCGATTTGATGTAATTCTGAATAAAAGGGGTGTGTTCGCCAATTACGGAATTGGAAAGCGCCACTATATCAATGACCACTGTTTTGTTCATAGCACTACTTAAGAATGTTCATGATTAAACAATCCGACCACCCATTCAAATTCACGGATAATAGATTCATTGATTGGCAGGCGCATCTCACCGGGGAGTACTTCCCAGGTATATGTTTCAATTTCGAGGTGAAAGGTGAAAGGCGAGGAAGCCTGTATGTTCAACACTTTCACGATGTCGGACTGCGTAGATTCCAGCAATCCATAATCATTAATAAAGATGGGAACATGATAGTGTGCGCGCCATTCTTCTGCAGAAGAATTGCCGGATTCCGAAAGGGCATCGCCGAGATCGGGATAGTAAGTTTTATCTCCATTGGTGTTTCTTGCAACTACCTGGTGCAGATATACCGGTTCGTTGAACTTGCGGAATGCATCAAATATTTTATTGCGGCCATCGGTATCAGCGGGAAGAGCAGCTTTAAGTGCGGCACTGATCTGGATTTTACCCGTCTTGATTCCAAGTGAACGAAGCTGTTCGATCATATGTGGCTGGTCTTCATAGCCAACCGCAAAATGGCACACGTCATAGCAAATTTGTATGTGTTCGCGAATGAGCGAAGAAGCTTCGTCTTCGTTGAGGTTATAACGTTCCTGAACGAAAGAAGTTCCCAGCGGGATCAGGTATTGAACATACCATTGCAGGAACTCTTTTCCGTCGCCTAATAATCCGTCAGGTTCCGGCTCAATATCAACATGGATGAGTTTACCGGTTGCCCGATGAATTTTTATCAATTGATCCAGAACGAGCAGAATGTTGAAAGTTGCTTGTTCAAGAACCTGCGGAATTTCTTCCGGTTTATGCCAGTACTTATAGCTAAGCGGTGATGTAGATATTCCTCCGTCGACACCCTCGGGCAGCAACGAGGCCAAAATTTGTGCGAGCCGGATCGTATAGTTTACCCGGTCTGCGGAAAGCCAATCGGGTGCATGGACGTGATCTTTGACTACGGTATTGTGAAAACCCCCATAAGGAAAGCCGTTCATGGTAAAAACATAGCAATTGTTTTCAAGGAGCCATTGAACAAACTCTTCCAGGTTTTCCTGCTTACGCAACTCGAGACTGGCAACATTCGAAAGTCGTAACCCAATGCCAAAAGGTTCAAGAGGGTTAACACGCTGCTTGATTGCCGGAACGCTTTCTTTCAGCTTTTGAAAGTGTTCGGGCCAGGATTCGCCCGAGTGAATATTACTGCAATATGTGAGATGTCCATTAGAAGTTTGCATGCCTAAGCCTGTTTTTTCAGCCACTCGCTGGCCTGGTGGAGTGTGTCGGTATCGAGATGGTTAACCTCCACTCCTTTTCCAATCGCCTCGAGTAACATGATGGTTAATTTACCACCAAGGTGTTCACGAAATTCGTTAAGTCCCTTTAGTACTATGCTATGTTCGTCTTTTACATCCATTAAAGGATGAGTAACTGCAAAGCCAAGGGTTTTGAGAAGATTGATGATTTGTACAGCATCATGTTCTCCCAACCGGCCGGATAAGTAGGAATATGCAGAATCAAGTGCGATACCGAGAGCGACGGCTTCCCCGTGTCGGATAGTAAAATTAGAAAGCTGTTCGAGCTTATGTGCACTCCAGTGGCCGAAATCAAGCGGCCTTGACGAACCCATTTCGAAGGGGTCGCCACCTGCAATGTGTTGCATATGCAACTCCGCGCAGCGTTTTATAAGGTATTTCATTGCCGGCATGTCGCGATCAGCTACCGGCTTCCCATTTTGCTGCAGCCAGAGAAAGAATTCCTGGTCCTTGATCAGGGCAACCTTAACGGCTTCCGATGTGCCTGATCTCCACTCTGCATCCGAAAGCGTGGTGAGAAACTGGGCATCATTAAAAACGGCAACCGGCGGTGCGAACGTGCCAAGAAAATTCTTCTTGGCTGTGTAGTTGATGCCGTTTTTCACGCCGACACCGGAATCGTTTTGCGACAACACGGTAGTAGGAATTCTGATATGCCTGATACCGCGGTGCGACACAGCAGCGGCATACCCAACCAGGTCGAGCACAGAACCACCACCTACCGCTGCGATGTAAGAATGGCGGTCAATGCCATATTGGTCTACCGCATTAACAAGTTTATAAAAAAGTTGTTCATTATTCTTCGCACCCTCTCCCCCGGGAATGATGATTATTTCAGGAACCAATTGTATACCGTTGATAGAATCAAAGTACTGCCCGATCTGCTCTGTAAGGTGAGGGTGATGCTCAGCAACACCCGAATCAACTACGAATAGGATCTTCTTTTTAGTGTCTGTCTGCTGAGATTCCAGGAATTGCCTGAATGCAGGATTGCCAGACTTGAACAGATGCTCGGAGAAAAATACTTTGTATTCGAAGCTTACGCTAAACTTCTGCTGTAAATAATCCATTTTACTAAATCGCCATCCAATTATCAAACGCTAAAAATACGCATAAATGACGAGAGGAGCCTCAGGTAACAGCGAACATCCGGGCAAGCAGTATAGAAAGTGGTAGCAGCAGAATAATAGCAATGGCAAAAAAGATGTCGTTGAAAGCGGCGGCCCACGCTGCATTCAATGCAATTAAACCGATAACACCACCTTTTACTGCCTTGCCTATTGCAGGTCCTGAAGGAGTTTTGATGGCATTCTGCAAAGGAACCAGTATCATCAACGCCAGTATGAGTATAAACGGCAGGCTCAACCTCAGGGCTCCATTACTGTAAGCGACAAAGAGAACTGCCAGCATGACTAATGCGTATAGCGTCATCGCAAAGTAGAGTGTATTGCGCTTTCCGCCATGCACTTCTCCCCTGCTCACCATTGTGATTGCCGCGATGTATACAAGTGGAACAAATGCGAGATGCCAGAAAATGTTGAGCGAATAGCTCAGTATACTGATTCCCAGGAGCAGGTTGCAGGCACGGCAGAAACCCATAGTAAGAGGACCGAGGAAGCTGTTGTGTTTCATCCAACGGTCATATACAACAGCCGCAATCGCAATCACGGTTGCAATAACCAATGAGTATGATATAAATGTATCTGCACTTAATCCGGCGGCAACTATCCCTAGCACTAATAACAACACGCCGAAAATTGTTGCGGAACTTTTGCTGATCAGGCCACTTGGAATAGGCCGTTCGGGACGTTCCCGCTTGTCGAGTTCGGCATCAAATACATCGTTTAATACCACCCCCCCGCCGTATAGACCTATTGTGGAAAGCACGAGAAAGCCGATGGGCCTGAATGGCTCGGCTGTATCGTTGGTTATCAGTAACTCTCCAAAAGAAATATGGTGATCAGAAACCCTGCCGAATGTATTAGCAAGATTCGATGCTCCTATAGCGATGCCGGCAAGAATATCGGATATTGCCGTAATGATATTCGGCAGGCGCATCAGTCGCAGGTAACCTTTTATTTTCTTCACTATCGGATGATTATCGAGTTGCGATCGACACGAGGTTGTTGTCCTCCCCGTAGTACAGTATTACCATTGAATTTTTGAGACTGATCGATTTCTTTACCTGATGTAAAATCGTCTTCGTTAATCTGGCCACTTTTTGCAAATGCAGTTATCGCGTTGCGGTATGTCACCAGTTCAATATCGGCGTCTGAGATATTGTGTTGTTTCATTAGCGCAGCGGTTTTTGGAACGGCTAGCGGATCACTTATTCCCCAGTCTGCCGCAGAGTTTATCATGATGTTGCGGGGGCCATATTTTTTCACAACTTCAACCATCCGCTCGTTGCCCATCTTTGTAAATGGATAAATTGTAAATGCAGCCCAAAATCCCCGGTCGAGAACTTCCTTTACAGTTTCCTCATTATTGTGGTCGACAATTACCATTGACGGGTCGATGCCATGTTCGATGGCAATATCCATGCTTCGGCTGGTTCCGCGCTTTTTGTCGCGGTGTGGTGTATGAATCTGCACAGGTAGATTTGCTTCTTTGGCAAGTTCCAATTGTGCGCGATAATATTTTTCTTCCAGCGCAGTCTGATCATCGAAACCGATTTCACCAACGCCAACAACTCCTTCTTTGTAAATAAACAGAGGTAAAATTTCCATAACCTGTTCGGCGAGTGCTTCGTTGTTGGCTTCACGAGAGTTAAGCCCGATGGTGCAATAATGTTTGATGCCAAATTGTGAAGACCTGAAACGCTCCCAGCCAATCAGACTGCTGTAATAGTCTCTGAAGGAATCAACTCCTGTGCGGGGTTGCCCAAGCCAGAATGCGGGTTCAATCAATGCCACGACACCTGCATCGGCCATTGCCTGGTAATCGTCTGTTGTCCGTGACGTCATATGGACGTGTGGATCAAAAAAACGCATTCCCCGGATAAGGGTAAGATAAGTTGTGTCCTGTGTTCCGGGACGCAGATCCTGTTCTGTGATATGACTACTGCAGCACATAATTCGTAATTTTTTGAGCAAGTTGATTCCAGGTAATACGACCGTCTTTGGCAGCATTCAATAAATCGGCGGGAATAAGAGCCAAAACGCTGGGATTTCCACTCATAACAGCTGAGAGCGCAGCTGCTTCATTCTCCAACGGATTTTCGGATGAAGCTATTTTTTGAATATCTCCAACTAATTGTTGATCGATAAACGGGCCAACGCATCTCCACAACATCGGGTTAACCGCGCGATGTGCTGCCCACCGTTCATGTGCATAATCGGATAAAGTTTGCGCCAGTTGTTTATTTGAGCGTTGATCGAGGCCTACGATCTGATCAATAGGCTTGTCTGTAAAGAATGCTTTTAAAACGAGTTGGTTCCAGGCTGGCTCGTCCAGGTTTTCGGATGCATAAGGATTGTTGCACATAATTGCCGTGAGTACATCGGCAATATTGCTCCTGATTCCCTCCGAGCAACGGTGTTTCCACAATTCAGGCCATGGAAGAAGTGGAAGAGCTGAGTATAAAGCTACCAGCTCGTTTACCTCTGCAGCAAGAAAGAGGTTTTCAATTCTTCTGAAATACTCGTTTAGCGGAGTATTTCCAGGTTGAATAATCAGCCAGACACGAGCAAGGCGGTCGACAGTCCAGCCCTCAACCGAGAACCCAGGCCGTTGTTGGTAAAGTGTAGCATTCAGTTTATCGTCGGGCACAATCCGGTTTCTTCCTGTTTTGCGCGGCACAAGCACAAATGCGGTATTGAAAGCAGCGGCGTGGTTGTTGGCGGAAATGTTTTATTGTAGCCACCGGAAAGTTTAGGGAGAAAACCCGTGCC